>DBVY01000033.1:0-185 GCA_002308575.1 Christensenella sp. UBA1252 | reverse complement strand
GATCCCGCGTATGATCATCTTCGGGAAGCGGCGGAACAAAGGGACTATCGGCGCGGTTTCGAAATCGCGCACGCTTTGAAAGGCGTTACCGCAAACCTTGGATTGACCCCTCTTTTTCTTCCGATTGCCGAGATCACGGAACTGTTTCGGCATCAAACGGAGACCGATTACCGCCCGTCCGTCGA
>DBVY01000018.1 GCA_002308575.1 Christensenella sp. UBA1252 | reverse complement strand
CTTTCGATCTATGAGCGCGCGGCGATCGCGACCGCCGAACTCGGGGCGGATAAAATGGTCGTTCACCCGATCAAATTCGAAAACTGCATCGGGGATTTCCGTCGCGAAGAGTGCTTTGAGCTCAATCTTCGCCTTTTCGAGCGACTGGTCCCGACGCTTGAAAAATGCGGCGTAACGGCGCTGCTCGAAAATATGTTTATCAAAAAAGTCAGCGGGGAATTCAAAAAGCTGTATCCGACGATCTATTCTTCGGCGGCGGAACTCGCCCGCGCGGCGGACGCGCTCGGGACTTCGTTCGGCGTTTGCCTTGATTCGGGTCACGCTTTGATCACGAAAGAGGATATCCCGGCGGCGGTTCGCATTCTCGGCGGCAGACTTCTCGCCCTTCATTTACACGACAACACCGGCGACCGCGACGATCACTTGATCCCCTATTTCGGAAAGGTTCCCTTCGCCGAAACGGTGGCGGCGCTGAAAGAGATCGACTACAAAGGCAATATCAATTTCGAAGTGCATTTCGGAAACGTTCCCGAAGCGCATATTCCGACGGTTTTTTCCTATATTTATGAAGTCGGCGCGTCGTTCAGGCGCGTTCTGGACGGAGAAGAACAATGATCATACCGATAAATGCTTCCGAAAAATACGACGTCATCGTGGAACGCGGCGCGAAAAACAAGATCGCGGATTACCTGAAAGAGCTTGGGCTCAAAGGAAAAGTCGCGGTCGTTTCGGATTCGCACGTCGCTCCTTTATACTCCGAAGAGATCTGCGATCTTTTGGTCTACGGGGGATTCGAACCTGCGGAATTTATCTTCGAAGCGGGCGAGGAATCCAAGAATCTGACCGTCTATTCCGAGATCCTTTCTTTTCTTGCGGACGAAGAATTCACACGCACGGACACCGTCCTCGCGCTCGGCGGCGGCGTAACGGGCGATATGGCGGGATTTGCGGCGGCGACTTTTATGCGCGGCGTTCACTTTGTGAACGTTCCCACGACCCTTCTCGCGGCGATCGATTCCTCGGTCGGCGGGAAGACGGCGGTCGATCTCCCGCAGGGAAAGAACCTCGTCGGCGCGTTTTACCAGCCCGATCTCGTTTTGATCGATCCCGATTTCTTTACGTCGCTTCCCTATGAAGAGATCCGAAACGGGCTCGGCGAAGGGGTCAAATACGCGGTCTTGGAAGGCGGCAGGATCTTTGAACTTCTTTCCGAAGGCTTGACGAGGGAAAACCTCGAAGAGTTTATTTGCCTTTCGGTGGACGCGAAACGCCGCATCGTCGAAGCGGACGAAAAGGAGAGCGGCGCTCGGAAATTTTTGAACCTCGGTCATACGCTCGCGCACGCGGTCGAGAAGGAGTCCGATTATTCGGTTCCGCACGGCGTTGCGGTTGCGTACGGCGTTGCGGAGATGGCGCGCCTTGCCTATCAAAAGGGCGAACTCAAAAAAGAAGACTTCGACGCGATCGCGGCGCTTCTCGAAAAATGCGACCTTTCGCTTGCGTTGCACCCCGTAAAGGATTTGATCGTCCATTTCGCGGCGGATAAAAAGCGCGCGGGCGACAAACTGACTCTCGTTACGATTAAAGGGATCGGCAATTGCGTGCTGACCGAGATTCCGCTTGAAGAAGCGGCGCGCTATTTCGAGGTGGAATGATGGCGGATTTTTGTTTGATCGGAAAGCGCTTGAATTACAGCTTTTCGAAGATCGTGCATAACAAACTCGGCTACGATTACGACCTCGTGGAAGTTGCGGAGGGCGAGCTTGAAGGATTCGTTAAAAGCAGGCGTTACAAAGCCTATAACGTGACGATCCCCTATAAAAGCGCGATTATGGAGTACCTTTCCGAAATCTCCGAAGAAGCGAAGGCGCTCGGCGTCGTCAACCTCGTGATCGACGAGGGCGAAGCGGGGCTCCACGGCTACAATATGGATATCCGCGGCATGGAATTCGCGCTTGAAAAATCGGGCGCGGATATCAACGGTAAAAAAGTTTTGATCCTCGGAACGGGCAACACGTCCGCGACCGCCGAATACCTCGCGAAAGAAAACGGCGCGAAAGAGATCGTCAAAATCAGCCGTTCGGGGGAAAACAATTACGAAAACCTTTCCAGCCACGCGGACGCCGGTTTTATCATCAATACGACGCCCGTCGGAACGTTTCCGGGGAACGAAGACTGTCTTTTGGATCTTTCTCTCTTTCCGTCGCTTATCGGCGTGCAGGAAGTGATCTATAATCCGATCAAATCCCGCCTCGTTTTGCAAGCGGAAGCGCGCGGGCTCAAAGTTGCGACCGGCCTCGATATGCTGGTCGGGCAAGCGGCGTACACGGCGGAAAAATTTACGGGCGAACTGTTGTCCTTCGAAAGGATCGACGCGCTTTCGAAAGAGATTCAAAGGGAGCAGAGCAATATCGTCCTCGTGGGTATGCCGTCTTGCGGAAAGAGCACGATCGGAAGGGCGCTCGCGAAGCTCGTCGGGTTGCCGTTTTTCGACACGGACGGCGAGATCGAAAGAGAAAAGGGCGTAACGATCCCCGAAATCTTCGCGCGAGAGGGCGAAGGGACGTTTCGCGCCTATGAAAGCGCTGTGATCGCCGACCTTTCCAAAACGCACGGCGCCGTGATCGCAACGGGCGGCGGCGCGGTCAAGAGCGAACGCAACCGCCTGAACCTCAAACAAAACGGGATCGTGGTCTATTTGAAACGCGATCTTGCGTCTTTGGTCAGCGACGGAAGGCCGCTTTCGCAGGGCGGGAAGATCGAAGCGCTTTATAAAGAACGCGCGCCTCTTTACGAGGGAATCGCGGACTTCGTCGTGCAGAATGACGGAACGCTTGAAGAAGCCGTTTCGGAGATCCGAAGGAAGGTGGGAGTATGAAAAAAATACTGGTGATCAACGGCGTGAATTTAAATATGCTCGGCGTGCGCGAAAAGGAACTGTACGGCGACGAGAGTTACGCCGCACTGATAAAGAAAATCAAAGCGCACGCGAAAGAGATCGGCGTCAAAGTCAAATGCGTCCAATCCAATTACGAGGGCAGGATCGTTTGGGAGATTCAGCGCGCGCTCGGTGCATACGACGGCATCGTGATCAATCCCGGAGCGTATACGCATACTTCGATCGCGATCTTGGACGCGCTGAAAGCCGTTTCGATCCCGACCGTCGAAGTGCATATCACGGACGTGGACGCGCGCGAAGAATTCAGAAAGATCAGCTACGTTTCTCTGTATGCGTTCAAGCGCGTGATCGGAAAAGGGTTCGACGGTTATTTGATCGCGCTGGACGAATTGAAGGCGATTTCCGAAGGAGCCGAGAAATGACGATCGCAATCGCTTCCGATCTGCACGGGTCGCTGTCTTGTGCGCGCGCATTTTTCGAAAAAGCGGAAGAACTCGGCGCGGAAAAGATCGTCCTTTTGGGCGATCTCTATTATCACGGCGCGCGCAATCCGTTGCCCGAAGGATACGACACCTTGGGGCTCGCCGCGTTTTTGAACGAAAGGAAAGAGAAAATCATCGCCGTAAAGGGGAATTGCGACAGCGCGGTCGATCAAACGGTTTCGGAATTTCCGCTTTCGGAAAGCGTGATTTTGTTCGTGGGTGGCAAGACCGTCTTTTGCACGCACGGCGACGTTTTCAATAAAGACAACTTGCCGAAAGGCGTTTTCGACCTTCTTTTGTACGGGCATTTTCATACGGGGTTTATCGAAAAGCAAGGCGATCTTTTGACCGCAAATCCCGGTTCTTTGAGCCTTCCTAAGGGCGGAACGAAACAAAGCTTTCTCCTTTTGACCGAAAAGGAACTCGCGCTTTACGCGCTGTCCGGCGAAACGCTCGCCACGGTTTCTTTATGATCGATCTGCATTTGCATTTGGACGGATCGCTGACGCCGTCCGATATAAAAGCGCTTGCGCGTCTTACGAAAACGGAGCTTCCGACCGAGGACGACGAAGCGCTTTTTTCGTTGCTTTGCGCGCGTGGCACTCGTTCTTTGAACGAATACCTTGAAAAATTCGAATTACCCCTTTCCGTTCTCCAAAACGGGGAAACGGTCGGGCAGGCGGTCGAACGCCTCGGGCGCAGGCTTTTCGATCTCGGTTACGAGTACGCGGAAGTGCGGTTTGCGCCCCTTTTGCATCTGCGCCGCGGCGCGGATCTGCGCGCGATCGCGGAAGGCGCTCTCGAAGGAAGAAAACGTTCGAAAACGCCGATCAACCTTTTGTTTTGTTGTATGCGCGGTGCGGACGCTCTTTTGAACCGAAAGACGATCGAGCTTGCGGCAGAATACAAAAACGAGGGCGTTGCGGGCGTCGATCTCGCGGGCGCGGAAGCCTTATATCCGACCGAAAACTATAAAGAGGTCTTTTCTTTGGCGGCGAAAGAAAACTTGAATATTACGATCCACGCGGGCGAAGCCGCAGGAGAAGACAGCGTGCGAGCCGCCTTGGATTTCGGCGCGAAACGCATCGGGCACGGCGTCGCGGCGGCGAAAAGCGAAGACCTGATGCAAAGGATCCGAAACGAGGGTGTGACGATCGAAGTTTGTCCGACGAGCAATTTGCAAACGGGCGCGGTTCAATCGATAAAGGCGCATCCCCTTGCGCTTTTTCTCGAAAAGGGGATCCCCTGCGCGCTTTCGTCGGACAATATGACGGTTTCGGACACCGACGTTTTTCGCGAATGGGGAAAGGTCCGCCAAGCGTTTTCGTTTGAAGAAAACGTCAAAGAGCGCTTATTCGCCTCGGCGAGAAAGGCGGCTTTTATAAATTCTTGGATAAAACTCTCGTAATTTATGCAAAATCCGCAATCGGTATTGCAAAGAGAAAACAAATATT
>DBVY01000025.1:40223-61674 GCA_002308575.1 Christensenella sp. UBA1252 | reverse complement strand
GCGTATAACGTCGCTCCGTACTACGTGGCGTACGACGGAATGCTCGATTTCTATATGTACTACAATTTCGGCGATCTCGCGCAGGTCCCGAGCAAAGCGTCCTCCCTCGCGGGTGCGACGAATAACAGCGAAAACGCGCTTCCCAAGGGCACGAACACCGACAAACTCCGTTCGAGCGAATGGGATTACGAAGCGATCGCCAAGATCGAAGCTTTGTATGCTCAATACGGCATCAGCGGCGTCGGTACGGGCAACGGCACGATCATGGATTCGTTGTTTACGTCCAACCACGACATTATGCGCTTGGTCAACAACATGGCGGGCGGACAAGTCGACAACGCGAACGCGACGAACGCGAAGAAGTATTCGCTTGCGGTCATCAGCACGATGATGACGATGCCCGGTATCTCGTGGATCTATTACGGCGACGAAATCGGAATGAGCAGTAACTACATGACGGGTGAAAACGCAACGAGCCCGCACGTCGACCGTCAATATCGTCAGCCGTTCAAGTGGACGACCGCCGATTACGACGAGCAGGGCGGCGCAAAAGATATCACGCACTTCTCGATCAGCGGCGACAGAACCTACTGGGTCGAGTGGGACGCCTATAACACGGCGCTTCCCGGCGTGCAAGAGCAAACCGCGGACGCGAGTTCCTTCCTGAATACGGTTCGTTATTGGACGAATTTGAAGTCCGACGATTCGACCGATCTCGGAAAGGCGCTCCGTTACGGAGATTATGCCTATAAGTCGGTCGGTTGGGGCTCGGGCGAAGAACCGTTGTTCTCGTTTACCCGCAGTTACAACGGTAACACCTATTGGGTCATTACCAACTTCAGTCAATATGAGTACAATATGTCGAGCGCTATGAGCGGCGAAGTGGTTGCGGTTTCCCCGGGAAGCAGCATCACCGCGTTGAAATCCGGCGCAACGATTATCGTTAAAATCGCATAAGAGGAGGGCACATGAAGTTTAAACGCGTATTATTGGTACTGCTGATCGTCCTGCTTGTTGCGGCGATTGCGGTCGTGGGAACGGCGTGTAAGAAGAATAATAATAACAATAATTCTTCGAACAACAACCAAGGAAACATAACGCCGACTCCCGATCCCGGGCCTGACGACTCGAATCCGAATCCCAATCCGAATCCGGATCCCGGTCCCGGCGACACATCAATCGCTGTTCCTCGCTCGATTTCGGTCAACGATGCGGGCAGAGCAACTTGGTCGAGCGTTTCCGGAGCGTCCTACGAAGTGGACGTCAACGGACAGGTTCAGACGGTTAGGTTTACGAACTGCGACCTGTTGAAGATCGAAACGCTTCCCGCGGACGGACATTTCGTCATTAAGGTTCGCGCCATAACGACAACGGGTAGCAGCAATTGGAGCGATCCCGTCAGCTTTGACTATCCGGGCGTAAAGGTCGTTGCTCCGCAGGTCGAAGGGCTTGTGGGAACCGAATTCCGTTGGCAATCCCCGAATATGTCCGTTAAGGGCATTGCGGAACCCTATCCGGTCGTTACGATCGGCACGACGGAGAACAAACTTGCGGCGAACGTGACGTCTTTCAACCTTTCGTCCGTTGCCGCAAAGAGCAACGTTTCCTTGCATTACGTCGCGGACGGTCACTATCTGAAAGATAGCGTAAAGGTTAAGTTTGTTTACGATCCGCAATCGAACAAACTTGCCTATGCGGCGCCCGCCAATGCGTATATGGACGGCGATATGATGCATTTCGCCGAAGTCGAAGGTGCGGATATCTATTATCTGAAAGACGTGTATAACACGGTCACTTCGATTTCCGGTTCCGATATTGCGTCGCTTTCTTCCGATCGCGCGGGTCACTTCCTGATCAAGGAGATTTGGGCGGGCAACACCTCGCTTCCGATCGCGGATTCCGATCCCGTTTCCGTTACCTTCTTTACCGAGGAACAGGGCGACGGCAGTGAAGAGAATCCGTTCTTGATTTCTAGCGCGGCTCATTTGAGATATATCGAGTTTTACGAGGCGCTCGGACAACCGAAATATTACAAATTGACGCAAGATATCGCTTTCAAAGAGTACACGCCGCAAAACGACGAGGATTACAGCAACTTCTATAACCTCGGATCCCTCTCGGGCGTTTTGGACGGTGACAACCACACGATCAGCAATATTGTCGTTTATTATAAGGATGGTTACAGCTCGATTTTCGATTCGATCACCAAGCAAGGAAAGATCAAAGATCTTAAAATCGCGAATACCGCGTGGCGCACTTGGACGAACCGCACGAACGACGGCATTATGCACGAAAAGGGCGGCGAATGCGCGATCCTTGCCTACACGAATAACGGCTTGATCGAAAACGTAACGCTCGTTTCCGGATCGGTTACCGCTGTTAAAGACGGTGCGGCGGGGCTTGTTTCGATCAACCGCGGCACGATCAAGAATTGCACGGCAAACGCCGAGTTCAGCGTTTACGGCGCAAACGAAGCGGGCGCGTTCGCAATCTACAATGCGGGCACGATCGAGCATTGTATCAACAAAGGAAAGGTTTCCGGTAAAGCTTCGGTCGGAGGTATTGCAGGTCGTAACGCGGGTCTTGTTACGAAGTGTTCGAACGCAGGTATTATTTCCGGTGACATTTACACGGGCGGAATCGTCGGGTATAACTACAACGTAAAAGACGTGGAAGGTATGCAATACGAAACGATGGTTTCCTATTGCAGCAACAAATTCGGCTCCGTGGTCAGCGGTTTCGCCTATACGGGCGGCATCGTCGGTCGCAACGGTTCGGACGGTTATAACGAAACCGGAACGGACAGTTACGCAAACGCCGGTGTGTACGGCTGCTATAACCAAGGCAGTATTTCCGGCATTATTTCGGTCGGCGGTATCGCGGGTCAAAACTACGGCTATTACGGCGGCGCACAAGACGCGGGCTTCGGCATTCGCGCTTGTTATAACTCGGGCGACATCAACGCGAGCGTTGCGGGATTCCAATCCGGCAGGCTGTATCTCTCTGTTGCCGCTTGCAGTTGGGCGGAAGCCGGCGAAGCGAAGATTTACGCGCACTTCTGGAAAGGCGCGGATCAAAATTATAAACCTTGGCCGGGCGTCGAGATGCAAAAGACGAAGGTCGGTGAAACCGAATTCTATTACGTAGATATGCCCGCGGGCTTTGCCACGAATCAGATCTCGGGTGTGATCTTCAACCGCGTTAATCCCGACAATACTTCCGAAGTTTTCAATCAAACGGCGAATATTACCGCGATTTCAGGATCGAACGCCGCTGTGTATTACGTTAACGGCGATTGGTCGAACGCAAACCTCGTCGAACCTTGCTGGGGCGCGATCGCAGGTTATAATAACCAAATCAACAACTGCTATTACGTTTCGGGCAGAACGGTCGGAAACGGAATGGCTTTGAACGCAACGAAGGGCGGAACGGTTTCGAACACCACAGCGGCATCGACGGTGGAAATGAGAGCGATCGCTTCCGATCTCAATACGGTTCTCGGTAGTGAAATCTTCGTTGCACAAACAAATCTATACCCGATCCTCAAATGGGAATCGGATGATCAACAAACAGGAGGCGGACAATGAAGAAAAAACTATTGTTTGTAATCATGGTCTGCGCGGTTTTGGCGCTCGCGGTCGTTCTCGTCGGCTGCGGGCAGAGCAAGCTCGCAAATCCGCGCAACCTCAACTTCGCTGACGGCTACTTTATGTGGGGCGAGGTGAAGGGAGCGGACGGTTACCTGATCTACTTCAACGACGATCTCGTAAACCGTTACTACGTCGAGAAAGGGCATAACTACCTTGCGGTCGACGATCCCGAGATCCGGTCTTCGCTTAAGAGCGGCGTCGTGAACGAGATGTACATTCGTGCGGTCAATTTGGATAAGAGCAAATTGCCGATCAATGCATCCGATCGTAGCTTGATTAAGTTCGATTATTCACGTCAGCTCGCAACGCCGAACAAAGTCACCTTAAAGGGCGACAAGTTCAGTTGGAGAGCGGTTTCCGAAGCAAAGGACTACCAAGCCTACGTTCGTCAGGACGGGAAAACCGAAGGCAAGCTCTATAAGATGACTTGGGCGACGGGTACCGCGAGCGTTTCGGGAAAGATCAACGATCTTCCGAACGGGTTTATGTACTACGTCAGCATCGTCGCTTGCTGCGAGGGCTTTGAAAACAGCGTGCCCTCCGTCGAAGTTCCCTATGATCGCTCGGTCGTAAACGTTGACCAATCGCAGTACTTCGCTTTGGTGGACGGCAATTCGATCCGTTTGACCGAAGGCGAAGAGGACGGCGTTTTTGCGGCGGCTTTGACTTTGAAAGCGGACAGCACGATCACCGTTCAGGATAATGCGGGCAAAACCTTCGATTTGACCAAACCGACCCTGGTAAACGGCGACTATGAAATCAAATTCAACGTCGGAACGGGCGCGGCTACCTTGACCAAAGTCACGAATTATTACGTCTTTGTCGGTAGCGCAACGGAAGGCGTTAAATTGAGTTTGGCGGATGGAGGATACTCCGCGGCAGTTTCTTTGTCCGACGGAATGACTTATGTCGTGAAAGACGACGAAGGAAACGTTCTTTCCACCTATGCGGATGACAGCGTCAACCAAGGCACCGCGTTTACCGGCGGTAATTACACGGTCTTCGTTTCTTCTTCGACCAAAGAAATCACGGTCAAGGCGGGCGGAACCGTCGTTAATAACGATGAATCCACGGACGGTAAGTGGAAAGTTACTTTGCATTACAACTATCCGAATTGTCCCGAGGACATTATCGTGTACGCCGAAGACGGCCGCACGATGGCGACGCCGGCAACCCCGGTTCGTAACGGATTTATCTTCGTCGGTTGGTATGAAGACGCGTATTGCTTGATCGAAGCGAAATTCACTGCGAAATTGAGCTACTTCAAAATCACCGCGCCGACCGATCTCTATGCAAAGTGGACGGTCGATACGAGCAACGATCCCGATCCGACCCCCGATCCCGGTCCCGATCCGACCCCCGGTCCCGATCCCGTTGATCCGCAACCGTTGCCCGATTGCGATTACCACGTTGACGCAAACGGAGATGGTAAGTGCGATAAGTGTACGCGTGATATGCCCGTCGTTCAAGATACGACCGGTAAGATCTATCTGAACGTCAGCAAGTACGATTGGTTCGACGACGAGAACGCCGTGATCAACGTTCATATCTGGTACGCGGACGGCACGAACAACAACTGGCCGGGCGCAAAGATGACCTTAAACGCAAACGGCTTGTACGAGGCGGACTATTACACCTCGCGCGTCGTGAAAGGTATCATCTTTACCCGTAACGATCCGAATCCGAACCCGAACGAAGGAACCAAGACCGAATGGGATCGTATCGAGATCGGCGAGATCGAATTCAATCAAGCAAAACCCGTTTATTACTTGAACAGCTATCGTCATGCGGACGAGGTGATCGAATTTACGGGCAAATGGCTCGGTGTGGACGAAGAAGCGCCTTCGTACGTGACCGGCGACAAGAAAGCGTACGTCGATTTCCGTGAGGTAGATTGGTTTGCTTCGGCGGGTGCTAAGATTTATGCGTACGTTTGGTACACCGATGAATCGAAGAACGCCGAATATCCCGGCAAGGAAATGGTCTTTACGAACGCGGCGTCTATGACTCAATACTCCGCTTACATCGAGTATACGTCCGAAAAGACCCTCGCGGGTATCATCATTACCCGTAACAATCCGAATCTCCCGATCACCGGTAGCGGAGACGGTCTGTGGAATAAGATCGAAGTCAGCACCGCGCTCGGCAATCTCGGTTTGACCGCCGCGCTTCCCGCGCTTCGTTTGACCGCTGTAAACGGTAACGACTTCCAAGGCAACTGGGAGAGCGAAGAAGCGGCGCTCAGCGGTAACCCCGTGATCGTCGTTAATCCCGAGCCCGATCCCGAACCCGATCCCGAATGGAACGGAACGGTGACGGTCGATCTTTCGTCTGTTACTTTGTTTGGCAATGATTGCGTTCCGTATCTCTACGTTTGGTACTCCGATGAGAGCAATAACGCGGTGTATCCGGGCGCGAAAATGACCGCTACGGGCGAGGCAGGTAAGTACACGTACGTGATCAGCACGACGAAGACGGTGGTCGGAATGATCGTCGTTCGCGTCAGCGCGGATGAAACGACGATGTTCAATAAGACCGTCAATTACAGCTTGCCGAATAACCATATCGTTTACGTTAAAGACTCCGACTTCTCGGAGATTCCGATGGACGAGCGCACGATCGGCGGATCGGTAACGCCGGATCCCGGCCCCGTGCAAACGATGACCGTTTACTACTATAACAATACGTGGGCTACGGTCAAAGCGTATGCTTGGAGCGGAACGGCACCTGACACGACCGATTATCTCGACGCGTGGCCCGGCAGGGCGATGACCGCGGTTGCGGGCAAAGCCGGTTGGTGGAAGATCGACGTCAACAAGAACGCAACGAAGATCATCTTTAACGACGGCGGAAGCAATAAAACGGAAGATCTTACGTTGAATGAATCCACCCTCTATTATAAGACCGGTTGGACGGCGACCTATCCCGCGGATCCCGAACCTTGGGACGGAACGTTGACCGTCAACATCACTTGGGAATACTTCGGAACCGCGGACGCTTACCTGTACGTTTGGTACGGCACGAATCCCGAAACGAAGAACGCGGTTTGGCCGGGCGTCAAGATGACGAAGACGGGCACAAATACCTTTACAGGAACGATCGATACCTCGAAACCGTTTGCAGGACTTATTGTTGTTCGTTGCGACCCCGCGACCGGAGATGTGTGGAATCAATCCGGCGATATAACATTCATCCCCGACAATCACACGATTACGATTTCGTCGATGTCCTAATGTCCTTAAGGACGCATAACTTAAAAATAGTTTGGTAAAAGGAGAAACCAAATATGAAAAGAAAAATTTTAAAAGCACTGACAATAACTTTAGCGGCATTGATGCTCGTCGTCTTTGTTGCCTGTTCGCCCGAAGTGATTTACGTGGCGGACTTCACGGGAGGACAAACCAATAACGGCGGCACCGTCGTGAACCCGACTCCGAATCCGACGCCGAATCCGAATCCGACGCCGAATCCGAATCCGACCCCGACGCCGACGGTTGATGACGGCACCGGTGACGGCACCACCTACAATCTTACGGTATGGTGCGCAGAAGAAGACGAAGATATGATCCGTCAGATGTTGGATGATTACGAGAAAAAATATAAAGACAACCGTTACAACTGGACGGTTAATACGATCGGTGAAGACGTCGTCAGCGCGAGCGTTACGCGTGACGTCGAAGCGGCTGCGGACGTGTTCTCGTTCGCAAACGACCAACTCGGCCTTTTGATCAAGAACGCGGCTTTGACCCAAGTTCCGACGCAATATACTGCGCAGATCGATCAGCAGATCGACGTTGCGAAGATCGCGGCGACGTACAGCGGTTCCTATTACGCGTTCCCGTACAGCTACGAAAACTGCTTCCTGTACTACAATAAATCTTTGATCTCGGACGTCAGCTCCCTTGAAAGAATTATGACGACCCAAATCAAGAACGTTGACTATAATATCGGTATCGATATGAGCGACAGCTACTATACCACGATGTTCCTTTATACCGCGGGTGTTACGATCTTCGGCGATCAAGGCAACGATCCGAGCGATGTCAACTTGGATAACGAGAATGCGTACAAGGCTTGCAATTACATCAAGTCGCTTGCCGGTCAAAAGAAACTCGGATCCGTTTCCAAGGCAGACCAATATGCTTCTTTGAAAAACGGAAAAGTTGCGGCGATGATTTCCGGTCCTCACATGATCAGTCAATTTAAGGATGCGCTCGGATCCAACTTTGCGGTCGCGACCCTTCCGACGATTCGTTTCGCGGGCGAGAGCAAGGACACCCCGCTCGTTAGCTTCTCGGGTGTTAAGATGTACGGTGTCAGCCGTAAGTCCACGGCGGCTCGTAACCAAAAGACGACGGACGAAGCATTGAAACTCGCGGCGTATCTTTCGAACGCCGACAATCAAACAATCCGTTTGCAAGAGCGTGAATTCTGCCCGACCGATTCGGATCTTTTCGATGCGGCAAGCACTTCCGTCGACACTGTCGAAGTCGTTGTTTCGCAGAGTGAATACAGCAAGTTGAAACCCGGTCTTATCCAAATGAGCAACTACTGGGATAATATGAAAGGTTTCTTGCTCGGCGTTTACAAATTGAGCTATCCCGAAGGCGAATGGAGCAAAGAGCTCAAAAAAGTCGAAAACAAATTGAAGGGCTAAGGAGTAGAGTATGGCAGAAAAGGATTTGAAAAAAGAGTCTTCCGTGAGCTCTATACCGAAAAAGAATACTTTCGGGCAAAAGCTCAAAAGGAAGCTGAAAAGGTTCGGATCGTTTTTGGTCAATTTGCCCAAAAACTTCATTAAACTTTGCGTTAAGATCGGAACCGGCATAAGAGATGGCATTAAAAACTATATAACAATCTTTCGCGAGGGAGATTTCGGCGTCAAGATGTCCTTCCTCGTAATGGGATCGGGCGCGTTCGCCAGAAAACAGATCGCAAAGGGCATAACCTATCTTGCGATCGAGCTGTTGTTCCTGTTCTATATGATCTTCAACGGAGCCGGCGCTATCAAAGGGTTCTTTACCCTCGGTACCGACTTTACGTACGATATCCACTATATGGGTAGCGGTGCGACGGCAGCGGTGGAAGGGGATAACTCGATGCTTTGCTTGTTGTTCGGCGTTGTGGCGATCATCGTCATCGTGGCGTTTATCGTTCTTTACTTCTCGAACATCAGATCGGCGTACGAATCCTACGAGAATTCCGTCGTCGGTCGCAAACTTCCGACCTTTAAGGATGATTTGAAAGATTTGTTCGACAACAAGTTCTACGTCGTGTTGCTTGCGGTCGCATTGATCGGCGTTATCGCCTTTACGGTGTTGCCGTTGATCTTTATGATCCTCATCGCGTTCACGAACTTCGACCAAGACCACTCCGCAACAAGCGGCTTTAACTGGGTCGGTTTGGATAACTTTAAATCCCTCGTCGGATCCACGGGTCTTTCCACGACTTTCTTCCCGGTTCTCGGTTGGACGCTTTTGTGGGCGCTCTGCGCGACGTTCCTGAACTACTTCCTCGGCGTTGCTTTGGCGCTTCTCATCAATAAGAAGGATATAAAAGGGCAGAAGGTTTGGAGAACGTTCTTCGTTCTTACGATCGCGATCCCGCAGTTCGTGTCCCTCCTGTTGATGCGTCAATTGCTCGGACCGTTCGGTCCTATTATGGAAGTTTTCGGAAAGACCGGTTTGGATCTCTTCGATAACACGACTACCGCAAGAATCATCATTATTATGGTCAACCTTTGGATCGGTATCCCGTATTCGATGTTGATCACGTCCGGTATCTTGATGAACATCCCCGCCGACCTTTACGAATCGGCTCGTATCGACGGCGCGGGCAAACTTACGATGTTCCGCAAGATCACGCTCCCGTATATCTTGTTCGTTACGGGTCCGTACCTGATCACGCAGTTTATCGGCAATATCAACAACTTCAACATCATTTACCTGTTGACGGGCGGTGGCCCGTTCGGTGAAGCGGGTTACAGCGACGGCGCAGGCGGAACGTCCTTGCTCGTTACTTGGTTGTACACGATGACCGGTAACAGTAACTACAAGCTCGCGTCTACCTTGGGTATCTTGACATTTGTCGTCTGTTCGATCGTGTCTTTGATTACCTATCGTAACAGTTCTGCTAGTAAAAACGAGGAGGATTTCCAATAATGAGCCAGATTGCAACGACAAAGAAAACCTCAAGTATCAAACGCAGAAAATTAATCGGTCAGACTTCGGCATATGTGATTTTGGGCGTTTTGTCCTTTATTTGGATTATGGCGCTCATTTGGATGATCATCCAATCCTTCGCAGGTCCCGAAGGCTCTTATCAAAACGGTCATTTGTTCCCGACTTCGTATAGCCTTCATTGGTACAACGAGTTGTTTACGAACACGAGCTATCCGTATTGGAGATGGTTCTTGAACACCCTCGTGATTGCATTGATCTGTATGGTGCTTTCCACCTTCTTTACGATCTCGATGGCGTACGTTATGAGCCGTTTCCGTTTCAAGAGCCGTAAGAGATTGCAATCCATCGGCATGATTCTCGGTATGTTCCCGGGCTTTATGTCCATGGCGGCGATCTATTACATCTTCAAATCTGTCGGTATGGCAGGTAACGTCGAAGTTTGGAAAAAATTAGTCGCTTTGATTTTGGTCTACTCCGGTTCCGCCGGTTTGGGCTATTACGTTTCCAAAGGCTTCTTCGATACGGTCAGCCGTTCGTTGGACGAAGCGGCGCGTATCGACGGTGCGACCAACTCGCAAGTCTTCTTTAAAGTCATTCTTCCGTTAAGTAAACCGATCATCGTTTACACGGCGTTGATGAGCTTCCTTTCTCCTTGGGGAGATTTCATCTTCTCCAGTTACTTGCTCGGTACGCAAACCGAAGGATGGACTGTCGCGGTTGGTTTGTACACGTTGGTCAACGACCATAACATCACGAACTACTACAATATGTTCATGGCGGGCGCGGTTTTGATCGCGGTGCCGATTACCATCCTGTTCCTCTGCCTGCAACGTTACTTCGTCGAAGGTATTACCGGCGGCGCGGTCAAGGGCTAAGGAGGTGTTATGAAGCGTAAACTGACAATCATTTTACTGGTGATTGCGCTTATCGCCGCGGCGACCGCAATTTCCCTGGTGGCGACCGCTACCGCCGAAGAAAACGGCGTTGTCTACGTCCACTTTTATAACGGCGCAGGAGAATACTCCTGGGGCGAGTGGGCAGGCAAGAAGGACGTTTCCTGGGGCTCGTACTACTGGATAGATACGGGTCGCGTTGCCAAAGAGTTAAGCGATGACGAAGAATTCGCCCGCGAGGTGGACGGCGTCGTCAACACCGGTAAGTTGTTCAAGATCAACTTGAACGCATCCGAAACCAAAGCTTGCCAGCAGGGCAAAAAGCTTGGTCTTATCATGGTGCGTTCCTACGTTGATGAACTCGGCTATTTAACGCCGTATTGGAACAACAACACCGGTAAAGACCTTTCAAGCGACCGTTACCTCGACGTGCAGTTCGATGCCAAAAACGAATACCACATTTGGATCATTGCCGGCGATAAGAACAATTACACATCGCTTGAATCCGCCAAGAGCGCGTTCGAGCGTATTGAATCCGCCAACTTCGACGATTTCAATACGTTGGTGTTGCAAAGCACGAAAGCGATCACGACGGAAACTCCGATTACGATCTATAAAGTAACCGACGCGATCGAGAATCCGCAAGGCGATCTTTTCCTCGAGAATCTGCACGTTTCGGAAACTTCGAACGGCGGTTTGAACGGAAAGATCACGGGGCTCAATCTTGAAAGCACGTTCGATTGGAACGCGGATTATCAAGTCTATATCGAAGAGGTTTCGGCATTCCGTACTTCCGCGAATAAGACGAGATTGTATTTGTCCGACAAATTCAAAACGGATTGCGTTCCTGCTTCCGATCAACCGCTCGGGGTGGCTTACACGAAAGAGAGCACCACGTTCCGCGTTTGGGCGCCTTTATCAACGAACGTCGTCGTTAACTTCTACCGTTCCGGTAACGAGCTCGATACGACGCTCGCGCGTAGCGCTCTTCCGATGACGAAGGGACAAAAGGGCGTTTGGGAACTCGCCGTCAACGACGATCTGAACGGAACCTATTATACCTATACGAACTATGTTGCGGGTGACGCGAACGAAACGGTCGATATCTATGCGAACGCGGTCGGCGTAAACGGAAACAGAGGTATGATCTGCGATCTTGATTCGACCGATCCGGACGCTTGGGATCAAGACCTTACGAAGGCGACGACGATCCGTCAAAACAACAGCGAAAACGGCGTCATTTGGGAGGTCCACATTCGTGACTTCTCGATCTCGCCCGACAGCGGTTTGACCTATAAAGGTAAGTATCTTGCCTTTACCGAGCAAAACACGAACGTCAAAGGTTCGACCCTTAAATCCGGTATTGCGTATCTCAAAGAACTCGGAATCAATTACGTGCATCTGAACCCCGTTTACGATTTCTCGACGGTGGACGAGGAGTACATCAACAACACCGATTACACGACCAAGCAGAACTGGGGTTACGATCCGAAGAACTATAACGTTCCCGAAGGTAGCTATGCGACGAACGCGGAAAACGGCGAAGTCCGTATCAACGAATTCAAGCAAATGGTGCAAGCGCTCCACAATGCGGGGATCGGTGTGATCATGGACGTCGTTTATAACCATACGTACACGGCGGACAGCTACTTCGAAAAGACCGTTCCCGGTTATTACTACCGTCAAGCGCTCTCCGATGCGGTGGGCACGTTCGGTAAGAAAGCTTGGACGACGAACGCACTCGGCGCTTATAACCTCTCCGATGGATCGGGTTGTAGCAACGAAACCGCTTCCGAGCGCGAAATGTATCGTAAATACATGGTCGACAGCTTGGTATATTGGGCGACCGAATACCATATCGACGGTTTCCGTTTCGACCTTATGGCGATCCACGATACGAAGACGATGCAGTCGATCCGTATCGCGTTGAACGCTCTGCCGGGCGGAATGGGCATCTTGGTTTACGGCGAACCTTGGGCGGCAGGCGCGCTCGGACTCGAAGCGCCGTACGTCAGCGCCGATACGAACAGCCTTTACAGCGAAGAAATGCTCGGCATTCGTGCATTTAACGATCGTATGCGTCAAGGGATCAAAGGAGATAACAATCCCGGTACCGGTTACGTACAAGGGAATACGTCCGAAGATTCTTTGAATCGTGTGAAAGCGGGTATCAACGGCTACTTTGCAGGTACGGACTCGGCGGGCAACAGCCACGCGATCACGTACACGACGTCCCACGATAACTACACGCTTTGGGATCAATTAGTTTGCACGACGGTTTCTGAAAAGACGCCGACGATTTACAGCGAACGCAACGTCGTACTCGAACGCAAAAATATGATGGCGGCGACGTTGACGATCATCAGTCGAGGCGTTGGATTTATGCTTGCCGGCGAAGAATTCGCAAGAACGAAATACGGCAACCATAACAGTTACAACGCGCAGGATAAGATCAACAATCTTGACTATGGTCGTCAGGAAGAATTCAGCGCGTTGACGAATTGGTACAAAGGCTTAATTCATCTGCGTATGGATTTCAAAGGCATCGCGAAGGGCGGCAACGCGGAGATCGTCAATTTCGACGGAGATAAGAGCAACTGCGTATGTTATATCTTCAGCTCGATCTCGGGCGATCCGCATTCTCGCGTTTACGTGCTTACCAATCCCAATGCGAGCGCTCGCACGTTCGGGATTGACGGCGCTTGGCAGATCATGGCGGATGAAAACGGATTCCACAACGGCAATATGCAAAACGTAACGGGCGGAAATGTAACGATCCCCGCGTACGGCACCTATATTTTGGTTCAATAAGAGAGGTAATAAAAATGGCAAGTTTAAGTTTAAAACATATTTACAAGGTTTATGACGGCGGCGTTAAAGCCGTTAACGACTTCTGCATGGAGATCGAGGACAAAGAGTTTATCGTGTTCGTCGGTCCTTCCGGTTGCGGTAAGTCCACCACGCTTCGCATGATCGCAGGTTTGGAAGAGATCACCGCGGGCGAGCTTATGATCGGCGACGACGTTGTGAACGACGTCGAGCCGAAAGATCGTAACATCGCGATGGTTTTCCAAAACTACGCTCTGTATCCGCACATGACCGTGCGCGAGAATATGGCGTTCGCTTTAAGGCTTCGCAAAGATCTTTCCGAAGAGGAGATCATGGCGCGCGTCGACGAAGCGGCGAAGAAGCTCGATATCGCGCAATTCTTGGAGCGCAAGCCGCGCGCTTTGTCCGGTGGGCAAAGACAGCGTGTTTCGCTCGGTCGTGCAATCGTCCGTAGCCCGAAGGTCTTCTTGTTGGACGAGCCTTTGTCCAACTTGGATGCGAAACTCAGGGCGCAGATGAGGACCGAGATCAGTAAGCTCCATAAGCAACTTGCAACGACGTTTATTTACGTTACGCACGATCAAGTCGAAGCTATGACGATGGGTACCCGTATCGTCGTTATGAAATTCGGCGTCGTTCAACAGATCGACACCCCGAAGAATTTGTACGATTACCCGGGCAACAAGTTCGTTGCGGGCTTCATCGGAACGCCGCAAATGAACTTCTTCAACGCGACTTTGAAGCGCGACGGAGAGGAAATCGAGATTACGTTCGCGAACGATCGCAAGATCCGCGTTCCGCGCGAGTGTCTCGTTAAGGCGAAGAGCAAGTATTTGGACGGTAAGACCGTCGTTACGATGGGTATTCGTCCCGAAGATATCCACTTTGACGAGGATTTCGTCAAAGCCAACCCCAAGACCGCTTTGGATACCAATATCGGTATTATCGAAGCGCTCGGTAGCGAGTCCATCGTTTACTGCGAATTGGATCCCGATCGCGACAGCATTTCGGACAGCGGTACCCGTATGGTCCTGAAGGTCGATCCGCGTATCACGCTTTCCATCGACCAACCCATCCGCGTTGCGCTCGATCCCGCTCGTATCCATTTGTTCGATCACGAAACCGAGGTCAGCATTATGCCCAGAGTTCCCGACGTAAACATTCTCGAAGGAAAGGTTTTGGCGGGCAAAGTCGATTTCGGCGGCGTCAAGTTTGCGCTTCCTCCCGCATTTGCGCTTGCGGATGGTAAGTATCGTTTCGCCGTTCCTTCCGATGCATTCCGTTTCAACGACGAAGCGGAAGAAGCTCCGATCGCGGAAGGTGATCCCAAGTACGTCGTTCCGTTTGACGCCGTTCCCGCAGAATTTGCGAAGAAGGCTTTCGTTGGCGCGATCAAACCTCTTGCGCATACCGATTTTGCGCACGATCATATCGGCGGAAGCGTTGAGGTGGAATTGAAGAGCGAAGAAACGATCGGAAAAATCAAACTTCTCCGTTTCGCGTTCGGCGACGATCCCGTCTTTGCAATCGACAACGGACAGGCGCAAGACGGCAAGAAAGTTTCGACGGATATCGATTGGAAGAAAGTTTCGATCATCGGTGCGGACGGAAAAGAACTTCCGTCTTTGGCCTTGACCAACGTCCTCCACGGCAAGATGGTCAAAGAACGCACCGGCAAGAAAGACTTCAACTTCGGTTTGGACATTGCGGGCAAGATATTCTACAGCACCGAGTACGTCCAACAAAAACTCTTTAACGCTGCGGGTCGTAAAGTCTTCGACATCAAATTGGACGTCGATTTCGATCCCTATTCGGTCAAATTCGCGGATGATGGTATCGAAGCGAAGGTCAAACGCATCTCGAACTTCGGCGCAGAATCCTTTGCGACTTGCCTTGTAGGTGAAGAAAAGGTGAACGTCTTCATTCGTCCCGAAGATAAAGTGGCAGCTGGGGATACGGTTCATCTTGCTCTCGACATTTCCGCGCTTGGTATCGTGGAAGCCGACAGGGGTATCCGTATTATCTGAT
Source organism: Christensenella sp. UBA1252 (assembly GCA_002308575.1). Lineage (GTDB taxonomy): Bacteria > Bacillota > Clostridia > Christensenellales > CAG-1252 > CAG-1252. Next base: position 46,092 of record DBVY01000025.1, on the reverse strand, counting down.
AGAATCGAATACGATTCGACTGCTATAAATAATCGGGCGGCGCTCATCGAGCACCGTCCGATTTTTGTTCTTTTTGACTGGAAAAACGGTTTTTTTGATAAAAAAGTAGTGAAAACGCTCGCGCGCGCGAGCGCGCACAAAAAAACGTTTAACAAAAACCGTTTTTGGTGATATAATCTAAATATGAAAAAGTTCCGTTATGCTTTTCCGATCTCGGCGTACGTCGTCTATGCGTTGTTGTTTATCGTTAGCGTGGTATCCATTGTGTTTGCCGCGTTGCGTCTTGGAGAGGTAGGAGGAATGTTTTCGGTCTATCCCATATCGGACGTGCTAAGCATCGTGTTTTTCTCGATTGCCATAGTCGCCGAGCTTTGGATCATGTTTTTTTCGAATTACGTTTTTTGCGACGATACTTTCGTGATGACGAGATTGTTTTTCAAAAAACGCATAAAGAGAGAAGACGTCATCAAGCTTGTTACCGACGAGGATAGTGGAATTTCCGCTTTATATTATTGCGGATCGAAACCCGGCGAACAGACGGTTTCTTTTCTGATCGTCAGCATCGCGAAAAAGAATCGAGAGGCATTCGAGAGCGCCCTTCGTGCATTTAAGCGGGATATCGTTATTGAAAGCAATTCCAAAGAAAAAGAGGAATAAAGAGCAGGGGAGCGGCAGTTCGCCGCGGTAAACGGAGAGGAGAATTATGACAAATATGGTATCGGCATCCCTTTCGCTCGGCGAAAAAATGAGGGAAGCGTTATTGCCCGAAAATGTGAATTTCCTCGGTATCGGCGTAAATCCGAGTTTTTATACGTCTTTGATCGTAGCCGGCGCTTTGATCCTTTTTGCCGTGATTGTTCGCTTGATTGTAATACCTCGTTTTAAAGACGTTCCCGGCAAATTTCAAAGTTTCCTTGAATCGATCGTGCTTATGTTCGATAATATGAACGAAACGGAGTCGGACGCTCGTGCTTTTATGGGCGCCTACGTGTTTTCCGCAGCGATTTATATCTTTTTCGGCACAATGGTCGAGCTGATCGGTCTTCGCCCCGTTATGGGCGATTTAAACGCCTGTGCCGCGCTTTCCGTTTTTACGTTTTGCTTGATCGTCTTCTTCGGCGCAAAAGCGAACGGTTTGAAAGGCGGGCTCGGCGCTTTGAAAGACGTCACCGTTCCGATCTCGATGTCCTTCCGTTTGTTCGGCAGTATTTCGAGCGGTCTTTTAATCACCGAGCTCGTTTACAACTATATTTTCCTTTCTTTCGGATTGCCCGTGATCGTCGGCGTTTTGTTTACTTGCTTCCATGCGATTATCCAAGCCTACGTTTTCGCGATCCTTTCTTCTCTGTTCGTCGGAGAAGCGGCGGTTCCGTCCGTCAAAAAAATCAAGAATAAAAGAAAAAGCGACGAAACGGTCGCTTGAAGGAGTGAAATATGATCAGTGCAGTTCAAATGATGATTTCCACGATTTCCGATACTGCCGTTTTTGCGATTGCCGCGGCGATTGCCGTTTTCGTCGGTCTCGGCGCAGGTCTTGCGATGGGGCACGCGACGGGGAAGGCCGTGGACGCGATCGCGCGTCAGCCTGAGGCGGAAGGGAAGATCCGCACGACCTTACTTCTCGGTCTTGCTTTTACCGAAACAACGGCGATTTACGGTTTGTTTATCGCGATTATGCTTGTCATTAAAGTTCTGTAAGAGGGTGGATCCATGTTCGTATCGGATGCAATTCTCGGATTGAATCTCGTAAAGTTTCTTTTGCATCTTCTGAATTTTGCAATCCTTTTCGTTTGTCTTTGGCTGATCTTGTATAAACCTGTTATGAAATCCATTCGGGCGCGTCAGGAGAGAATCCAATCGCAAAAGGACGAAACGGAGCAAAACCTGAAAGCTTCCGAAGAAGCGAAGGAAGAAGCGGAAACCCGTTTGAAAGAGATCGAAACCGAGATCGAAACAAAAAGGAAAGAATCGGAAAAAGCGGCTACGGCGAAGTACGATGAAGTCGTAAACGCGGCGTCTTTGCGTGCCGCCGAGATCGTTAAAGCCGCCGAAGATCGCGCGGTGATCCAGGCGAATAAAGCGATCGAAAGCGCGAAAAGCGATATTAAAGAAATGGCCGTTACGCTGGCAGAAACCATCATCGACGGCAAGATTAAAGACGTTGATGATACTATGATCGAAAACGCGATCAAGGATTGGCATAATGAATAGATTCGTCGTTACGAGCGCAAAAGAGCTTTCCGTCGAGCAAAAGAAAAAGATTGCGGCGGAATTGAAAACGGAGCTTTCTTCCGTTACTTTTGCCGTAGACGAAGCATTGATCGGAGGCATCGTTATTTCGAACGGTGATAAGATCCTTGACGCTTCCGTAAGAGGAAAGCTTGACAGCGCGTCGAAAAAGATCGGAAAAAACCTCGAAGGGCATCCTCTCGATCACATACTGAAAGAATTAAAAAGCGAATTCCGTTCTTTTGACGGAAAGAACGAAAAAATCAACGCGGGTATCGTGCGTTCGGTATCCGACGGAGTTATTTTCGTGGACGGGCTTAAAGATGCGAAAGTCAGCGAACTGTTATTGATCGCGGACAAATTCTTCGCGATGGTGATGAACCTGCAAGAAGGGGTGGTCGGCGCGATCCTTTTAACGGGTATGACGAAAGTCCGCGCGGGAGATTTCGCCGTAACGACGGGTCGTATCGTAACGGTTCCCGTCGGAAAGAATTTGCTTGGAAGAGTCGTGGATCCTCTCGGGTCGCCATTGGATGGGGCGGGAGAGATCGTTGCGGACGGATACCGCAGAGCGGAGAATCCGGCGCCTTCGATCTTTGATCGTGCAAAGGTTTCGAAACCCCTTTATACGGGCGTTAAAACGATTGATTCCATCATTCCGATCGGAAAAGGGCAACGTGAACTCATCATAGGCGACAGACAAACGGGTAAAACGGCTCTTTGTTTGGATGCGATCATCAATCAAAAAGGGAAAAACGTTTATTGCGTTTATGTTGCGATCGGGCAAAAGTCGACGACCGTTGCGGACGTGATCAAGCGCTTGAAAGAGCACGGCGCGATGGAATATACCGTCGTCGTCAGCGCGATCGCTTCGGACAGCGCGCCGCTTCAATATATCGCGCCCTATACGGCAACCGCGATGGCGGAAGCGTTTATGACGGAAGGGAAGGACGTTTTGATCGTGTACGATGATCTTTCCAAACACGCCGTCGCCTATCGAACGATCTCTCTCCTTTTGAAAAGACCCGCCGGGCGCGAAGCATATCCGGGCGACGTCTTCTATATTCATTCCCGATTGTTGGAGCGTTCCGCGGCATTGAATGAAAAATGCGGCGGCGGTTCTTTGACCGCGCTTCCGATCATAGAAACGCTCGGTTCGGATATCTCTTCTTATATTCCGACGAACGTGATCTCGATCACGGACGGGCAGATCTTCCTTGAAAGCGAACTGTTCCATTCGGGCGTCCGTCCTGCGGTGAACGTCGGTCTTTCTGTTTCCCGTGTCGGCGGAAGTGCGCAATGCGCCGCGATGAGAAAAGTTTCGAAGGGATTGAAACTCGATCTCGCTCGTTATCGCGAAATGGCGATCTTTACGCAATTCGGCGCGGACGTAGACGAAGACACGAAAGAGGTGTTGAACAAGGGTATAAAACTGACGAATATGTTGATCCAACCCCAATTCCGTCCGTATTCTATGCCGGATGAGATATTGGAGATCTATTTGACGAGCGCCGGAGCGATGCGGGACGTTCCGCCCGGAAAAGTGCGCGCTAAATTGGACGAGATCCTTTATAAAATCAAATCGGAAAAGAAAGAGCTCGTTTCTTCCATCGAAGAAACAGGTGCGCTTTCAGACGAGAACGTTAAAATTCTCGACGAAATCGTCGCTTCGATCAAGGAAGAAATATGACGAATCGCGAGATCAAAAGGCGCATCGTTTCCGTAAAAGAAACGGTTAAGATCACCAAAGCGATGTATGCGATCAGCGTTGCGAAAATGACGAAAGCAAGAGGCGCGATCGTTTCGGCGGAAGCGTATAAACACGCTTGCGAAGAAATGATCCGTTCCGTTGCGGTTTCCGCTTCCGTGAAAGATCCGTATTTTACGGAAAGAGGAGCGCGCGCGGGATTTCTTGTAATCGCCGGAGATAAAGGGCTTTGCGGCGATTATAACACAAAGGTTTTCGAACGTGCGATGCGCGCGATTGAAGAGAAAACAGAGAAATATATCTTTACGGTCGGAAGCGTAACGCGAGAAGCCTTTCATAAGGCGGGGATAGCGGTCGATATTGAGTTTTTGAACTCGGCGGAAAGTCCTTCTCCCGAAACGGCGGAATCGCTTATGTCGGACGTTCTGTATCTTTTCGAAAGCGATATGTTGGACGAGGTCTACGTTGTTTTTACCGAAGTAAAGGGAAACGCTTCCGAAGTCGTTTTGAAAAAATTGTTGCCGATACCCGTTGAAGAAGGGGAGAAGACGCTGATCGAGCCCGGTGCGTTTGAATTGCTTCCGCGCGCTGTCGGAACGTATTTGTCGTCGTTTATTTATTATGCGTTGATTTCATCCTCTCTTGCGGAAAATCTCGCTCGTGTGAAAGCGATGTCGCAGGCGACGGATAACGGAGAAAAAATGATTGCGGCGCTGACCGCAAAATTCAATCGCTTGCGTCAAGAAGGTATCACGCGTGACCTGCAAGACGCTCGTATGTCGGATAATTAACTATGAAGAAGCAATTTGTCGGAACAATTGTCAAGATCATCGGCGTCGTCGTGGACGTGGCGTTCGATCGCCATACGCCCTCGATCAACGAACTCTTGAAGGTCGAAGGAGAAAACGTTTCTCTCGAAGTCGTCAGTCACGTTGATAAAAACGTGGCGCGTTGTCTTTCGCTGGATCCAACCGAAGGATTGAAAAGAGGATTGACCGTTCTTTCAACGGGTGATACTGTTACCGTTCCGGTTGGCGACGGCGTTCTCGGCAGGGTTTTAAACGCATACGGAGAGCCGATCGACGGAAAAGGCGAAGTGACCGCTCCGCGTTCGGGAATCTATAACGAGCCTCCGACCTTTACCGAACTTTCTCAAAATACCGAGATCTTCGAAACGGGGATCAAAGTCATCGACCTTTTAACTCCGTACGTTAAAGGCGGAAAGATCGGGTTGTTCGGCGGCGCGGGCGTCGGAAAAACGATGTTGATTTTGGAATTGATCAATAACGTCGCAAAGCGTTCCGACGGTCGATCGATTTTCGCAGGCGTCGGTGAAAGAAGCCGCGAAGGTTATGAGATGATCGAGGAAATGATCGCGTCGGGCGTCTTGGATAAAACCGCGCTCGTGTTTGGGCAAATGAACGAAACGCCCGCGGCTCGTATGAAAGCGGCGTTGACGGGACTCACGATCGCCGAACATTTCCGCGATAAACAGAAGAAAGACGTTTTGCTTTTTATCGATAATATATTCCGCTTTATTCAAGCAGGCAGCGAAGTTTCCGCGCTTCTCGGAAGGATGCCTTCCGCGGTTGGTTACCAGCCGACGCTCGCGTCCGAGCTCGGTTCACTCGAAGAGCGCATCGCAAGCACGGAAAACGGATCGATTACTTCGATTCAGGCGGTTTACGTTCCCGCGGACGATCTTACCGATCCCGCGCCGGCAACGTTGTTTACCCATCTGGACGCAACGACCGTTCTTTCGCGTAAGATTGTCGAGCATAATATCTATCCCGCCGTCGATCCTCTCGAAAGTTATTCGAGGATCTTGGAAAAGGAAATCGTCGGGGAAGAGCATTATCGTACCGCGAAACGCGTTACGAGCGCTTTGCAACGTTTTAACGAATTGCAGGATATCATCGCAATTCTCGGTAT
>DBVY01000025.1:39376-40195 GCA_002308575.1 Christensenella sp. UBA1252 | reverse complement strand
TATCGCGCGCGTAAACTGCAAAGGTTTTTCTCGCAACCCTTCTTCGTCGCGACGCCATATACGGGCATGCCCGGAAAATACGTTCCGTTGAAAGATACGATCAGAGGTTGCAACGCGATCTTGGACGGCGAATTGGACGACGTTCCGGAAGGTGCGTTTTACTTTATCGGCGGCATTGAGGACTTGAAAAAATGAGGACGTTTCGTTTGCGCGTTCTTACGCCGTTCGGAACCGTTTTCGAAGGTGATATAGATTCTTTGACTCTGATAACGTCAACGGGCGAGATCGGGATCTTGGCGGGAAGAGAAAGCGCCGCGATCGCGGTTGAAAAAGGTGTGATTCGTTACGTTCAAAACGGTGAAACCGTATTTCTCAGCGAGGACGGAGGCGTTTTCGAGATGAAGAACGGAGAAGGTGTTTTACTTTGCTCTTCGATTTATCCCGAAGCGACTGCGGAAGAAGAGAGAGCCAAACGGGAAAAAGCTTTGGAAGCGGAAAGAGAAAAACAAAAGCAATCGCTTTCCGAGTATAAACTCGGGCAAGCCGCGCTCGCGAAAGCGTTTGACAAACTCAGACGCGCAAGACATAATATAAAATAATATTTTGCATCAGATAAGGAGTTACTATGAAATTTTACGGGCCATCTTATTTGTTACGCGGACATATCGTTGGCAAGGAAGAGCTTGCGAAAGGCGGCTTTTCGCAAAAAGCGGTGGACGAGGCTTATACCGGCACGATCGCTTATTCGATCTTGAACGCGCATAGCGTCGGCGGCGCGCAAAAGGGAAAAGTGCTGAATATCAAATTCGACGCGCTTGC
>DBVY01000025.1:3157-39339 GCA_002308575.1 Christensenella sp. UBA1252 | reverse complement strand
TGACCAACTGCCACAACAGCCTTTGCGCGGTCGGCGGAACGATCAACGAGGACGACCACCTTTTTGGGCTTTCCGCGGCGAAGAAGTACGGCGGCATTTTCGTTCCCGCGCATCAGGCGGTCATACATAGCTATATGCGCGAATGTTATGCGAAATGCGGCGCGATGATCCTTGGAAGCGACAGCCATACGCGTTACGGCGCGCTCGGAACAATGGCGGTCGGTGAGGGTGGCCCCGAGCTCGTAAAACAACTCCTTTCGATGACCTACGACGTCAAGTATCCGGAAGTCGTCGCCGTGATCTTAAAAGGTGTTCCGAAAAGAGGCGTCGGCCCGCATGACGTTGCGATTTCGATCATCGGCGAAGTCTTCAAAAAAGGAATCGTTAAAAATAAGATAATGGAATTTATCGGCGAAGGCGTCGGAAATCTTTCCGTTGAGTACAGAAACGGGATCGACGTTATGACAACCGAAACGGCGTGTCTGTCTTCCGTTTGGCAAACCGATTATAAAGTTAAAGAATACTTGGCGGTTCGCGGCAGAGCGGGCGATTATAAGAAATTGCAACCTAAAGACCTTGCGTTTTACGACGCGGTAATCGAGATCGATCTTTCCGAGATCGAACCGATGATTGCGCTTCCGTTCCATCCTTCGAATGCGTACAAGCTTCGCGACCTGATCGCAAATCCCCGCGATATTCTTTCCGAAGCATCGAAGAACATCAACGAATTGCTGGGCGGAAAAGTCAAAATGGATCTTACGAAGAAAGTCAAGAAAGGAAAGATCCGCGTGGAGCAAGCCGTCATCGCGGGTTGTGCGGGCGGAACCTATGATAACATCGTCGAAAGCGCGAATATCCTGAAAGGGAAAACCATCGGAAACGGGGAATTTACATTGAGCGTTTATCCGGGCAGCCAACCCGTATTTACCGAGCTCGTCAATAATGGCAGTATCGCAACCTTGATGAAAGCGGGCGCATCCGTGCGTTCTTGTTTCTGCGGACCTTGTTTCGGCGCGGGCGACGTTCCCGCAAACGATTGTTTGAGCATTCGCCATACGACTCGCAATTTCGAAAGTCGCGAAGGATCCAAGCCTCTGGAAGGGCAAATCTCCGCCGTCGCGTTGATGGACGCACGCAGCATTTCCGCCACGGCGGCGAACGGCGGCGTTTTGACGAGCGCGCTCGATATCGATTACGATGCGAAGATCCCGTCCTATAATTTCGATGACAGTTCGTATAAGAGTCGCGTCTACAACGGATTCGGAAAAGCGGAACCCTCCGCACCGTTGCGTTACGGTCCGAATATCGCGGATTGGCCGAAGATCGAGCCGCTTGCGGATCACGCAATCTATAAGATCACAGCGGTCATCACCGATCCCGTCACGACGACGGACGAACTTATTCCTTCGGGCGAAACGTCTTCTTACAGAAGCAATCCGTTGCGTCTTGCCCAATTCGCGCTTTCTCGCAAAGTTCCGGAGTACGTCGGAAGATGTAAGGAAGTCAAAGCGGATTCCGATCTTTTGCTTTCGAAAGGAGAACTTCCCGAGGTCTATAAGGCTGCGGTCGAAGCCGCGGCGCTCGATCTTACGGGGACGACGCAGATCGCGAGTGCGATCTTTGCGGTCAAGCCCGGCGACGGTAGCGCGAGAGAACAAGCCGCCAGTTGCCAAAGAGTTCTCGGCGGCGGCGCGAACTTTTCTCGCGAATACGCGACCAAACGTTACAGAAGTAATTTGATCAACTGGGGTATGATCCCGTTTATTACGAAAGAAAACTTTGAAGTCGACGATATCGTGATCGTTCCGAACGTCAAAGAAAGCCTCCTTTCCGACACACCGTTTACCTTATACATCGTTCGCGGCGATCTCGTAATCGTCGGAGAAGCGACTGTGGATAAATTGACGCAGGACGAAAAAACGATCATCAAAGACGGTTGCTTGATCAACTATTACGCGCATAAGTAAAGTTTTCCGATTTGTCGCATATAAATAGGTCGATATGAAAATTGAAGTCGACCTGAATGCGATTAAACGAAATCTGTATTCCTTGCGGCTTGCTTTGGGTAAGCCGCTTGTTTTTATGTGCAAAGCGGACGCCTATGGGCACGGGATTTCGCGCGTCGTTCGCGCCGTTGAAGCGGATGCCTACGGCGTCGCGACGGAAGAAGAGGGCGTTATCGTTCGATCGATTACGCGAGCGCCGATTTTCGTAACGGCGCCGAGAAAGGTAAACGCGAGAACGATTCGTCGTTTCGATTTGATCCCTATGATCGGGGAGCTTTCTGTTGCGGAGGCAGCGATTGCCGCGAACGTGAAACGATGCCATATCAAGGTAAACAGCGGAATGAATCGATTGGGCTTTTCTACGCCCGAAGAATGCGCCGCGATTGCGGAAAAACTTTTATCCGGCGGCGTTTCGATCGAAGGAATTTGCACGCATTACAAAAGCGTCGATCCGAAAGTGAGGGTAAAACAGGATCGTGTTTTCGATCGGTGCGTCGACGCGGTCAGAGAACGGATTCGGGCGTTCGGGTTAACGCCGCGCCTTACCGTTCACGTTACGGGGTGCGCCGCCGGAAACGCCGCGTGCGATATGTATCGGGTGGGTTTGGCTTGTTACGGTTACGGATGTAATTTCGTTCCCCTTGAAAAGGCAATGACCGTGGAAAGCGAGATCCTTGCCGTAAAACCTCTTCGGAAAGGTCAAACACTCGGCTATTCTTCGTTTCGCGCGAAAGAGGATTGTATTGCATGCACCGTTCTCGGCGGTTATGCGGACGGGATCGACCGCGGGGAAAAGGGACGAGCGGTTTTGATCGGTCGTTCGAAAGCGCAGATCGCCGCCGTATGTATGGACAGTTTCGAAATCGTTACGCATCGCCTTGACTTGAAAGCGGGTCGCCGTGTTATAATAATGTCCGACGAAATTGACGCGACTTATATCGCAAAAAGTCGCGGAACGATCCCTTACGAAGTGCTCGTCGGGTTCGATCGGCCCCGCGCGGATTATACGTATGACGGATAAGGAAAAACAAAGAAAAGAATTGAAAAAAAATCTGGCGGCGCTTTCCGAAACGGATAAGCGGTTATTCAGCCGTCGTATCGCGGAAGCCGCGATTTCGAGCGACGCTTTTTTTCGGGCGAATCGTGTTTTCGTTTTCAATTCGACAAAGGACGAGCCCGACACGGCCCCGATTATAAAAGCCGCGCTTGCGATGGGTAAAGAAGTGTATCTTCCGCGGACGGAAGGAGAAGACATGTTTTTGATCCGATACAAAGAGGACGCCGAGTTTTTCGTCAACGATTTCGGGATCGAAGAACCGTTGGGCGAACCTTGTTTTATTCGCCCCGATCTTACGTTTGTTCCCTTGCTTGGGTTTGATAAAAACCGCAACCGTATCGGGAGAGGAAAAGGATATTACGATCGCTTTTTGGCGTCCTTCGACGGAGATTCCCTTGCGCTTGCGTTTTCGGCGCAGGAACTTCCCGCAATTGCGGTCAACGCGAGAGATAAAAAACCGAATCACGTTATAACCGAAAAAGGAATTATATGAGAGTCATTGCCGGAAAATACAGGGGAAGAAATCTCTTTTCTCCCAAAGATCAAGCCGTTCGTCCAACGACGGATCGGATCAAGGAAAACGTTTTCAATTTATTGCAAACGCGCGTTCCGGGGTCGGAATTTCTCGACCTGTTCGGCGGAAGCGGCGCGATGACGATCGAAGCGCTTTCGAGAGGGGCGGCGCGCGCCGTGATCGTGGATTATGATCGCGAAAGCGTCAAATTGATCAAGAAGAATTTTTCCGCGCTCGGGATCGGCAAAGAAGGGCAAATCCTCGAAGTCGATTATCATGCCGCGGCGCAAACGCTTTTCGGGCGTTCGTTCGATATCGTGTTTCTCGATCCGCCGTATCACGCCGATTTTTACGAGAACGTGTTGACGACGCTTTCCGAATATCGTCTTTTGAAAGAGGGCGGGGTCGCCGTGTTCGAGCACGCGACCGAACGCGCGCTCCTTCTTCCGACCGGGTGGTCGATCCTTGACGAAAGAAAGTACGGAAGCGTTACGATCTCGATCCTTTCTTGCGATTTGCGTTAAGCTTTTTTGGGATTTCGGAATACGGATTCTTTACGACTGGGAGAACTCCCTATTGACATTTTTTGTCGGAAAGTGTAAAATCGAAATATGAGTAAATGTTTGGTTACGGGAACCTTTGACCCGATCACCCTCGGACACGAGGACCTTATTAAAAAAGCCATTGCCACGTTCGACGAAGTTTCCGTCGCAGTTTTGATCAACCCCGATAAAACGCCGTTGTTTTCGGAAGAAGAGAGGGTTTCGATGATCGAGGAAGCGTTCGGCGAAAAAGTGGAAGCCTTTTCTTTTTCCGGTCTTGCGGTGGACGCGGCAAAATGCGTAGGCGCAAATGCGCTCGTGCGCGGCGTTCGCGGCGACGCCGATATTCCGTATGAGATCGAAATGGCGGATTACAATCGCGCTTGGGGGCTGGAAACGGTCTTCTTCTTCGCAAGCGATTCTTTGCGGGACGTCAGCGCTACGGAAACGAGAGAACTATTGAAAAAGGGCGTCTTGCCCGATAAGATGATGAGCGAGCGCACCGGAAGGCTTGCGATGAACTATTTGGAGGCCAAGAATGGATGACGTCGTTCAAATCATCGACTGCCTTGAAGACGTTTTGCTGAACAATAAAAGAGCTTTCTTTTCCGGGAAAATTTACGTCGATCAAGTGAAAGTAACGGAGATGCTTTCTCGTTTGAGAGAAGCGGTTCCGGCTTCTTTTCATGAAGCGAAATCCATCATCAGCCAGCGCGACGCGTTGATTTACGAAGCGGAGCAACGCGCCGAAAATATTATTCGAACGGCAAACGACACGCGTGAAAAACTGATTGCCGAATCGGAAGTTCTTAAATCCGCGCAAACAGAGGCGGAGAATATTTTGAATTCGACGCGGGATTATTGTGATAACTTGAAATACAACGTTTTACATGATCTTGATTCCGAACTGTATAATTCGGCGATTCATTTAAACGAAACGCTTGATTATATCGACGGAATGCGTTCCGAGATGCGAAAACGTTTCCCGATGCGGGATACTCCGAATAATTGATTTAAAAAGCACTCTTTCGGAGTGCTTTTTTTGTGATATCGGAGAGGAAAGCGGCATATCGTTTTCTATGCGCGCGAAACGTATTACGTGGTTGTTGTTTTTTGTTATCGGTTTGTTGATCGTGAATCCTTCGAGGTATTTTGATTCGGTCGGGCAAGGGGTTCGGATCTTCGCGAGTTCGGTGCTTCCTTCGATGCTTCCGTATTTCTTTTTTACGAAACTTCTTACTTCCGTCGGTGGTGCGGACGCATTGACGCGAATGATGGAAAAACCCGTCGGGAAAATCTATAAAGTCAGCGGTGCTTGTGGGTATGCGTGGATCATGAGCGTTTTGAGCGGGTATCCTGTCGGCGCTCGCGTCTTATCGGATATTTGCGAGCAGGGCTACATTTCGAAAAAAGACGCGCGGCGGGCAGCGTCCTTTTGCTCGACCAGCGGCAGTATGTTTGTGCTCGGAAGCGTGGGTTCGGCGATCCTCGGTGACGTCAAAGCCGCATGGGTGATCTTGATCTGTCATTATATCGGCGCGATTTTAAACGGTTTGATTTATTGCGTAAAGGGAAAGCGTGGACAAGGACGTTTCTTGTCGCCTTGTTCGGCTTCCGGGGCAGACGACAGCCTTGCCGCCGCAATGTGCGAAAGCGTCGTATCCCTTGCGCTCGTAGGAGGATTTATCGCCGTTTGCAATCTTGCGGCGGATATGTTTTCGGACGTATTGTCGTTTTTCGGTTTAGAGATGAAAGAGGGAGGCGTTTTGTCTGCGGGGTTGTTTTCTCTGTTTGAGGTAACGAGAGGGTGTATCTGTTTTTCCGCAAGCGCTTTGCCGCGTTTCGTGAAAGCGGCATTCTGTTGCGCCGCCGTTTCTTTCGGAGGATTATCCGTGTTGTTGCAATCGATTGCGTTTTTGGGGAAATGCGGATTGAAAACTTGGAAGCTTGCTTTGATGAAAAGTACGCAAGCGGTTCTGTCGTTCGGCGTTTGTTTGCTCGTCGGGTGGCTGATTCTTCGTTAGAAGAGCAACATGCCTCCGTTTGAAAGGGGAAGCGAGCGGGAAATGCAATAGATCGCGTGAGAAAGCGCGCAGATTTCCGCGCTTCGATTGCCGGAAGCCTTTGCTTCTTCTTCGCCTGTGATAACTTTTCCGGACTTTCCGAAAAGAGATAAAAGATCGGTTCTGTCTTTTCTTACGCCAAGGACCTTGTAATAAGGATCGGCGTCGATCTCGCTTTCGAAAAAGGTTTTGTTGACGCCGAGCAGGGCGTTGGCAAGAATGCGTCTGACGCGCGCTTCGGAATAGCGTTTGGTCGCGACGCTACGAACGAGATCGTCTGCGGTTGCCGCTTCTTTGGATAAACGCAGGATTCGGTTCTCGATTCCCTCCGTAACGTCCGCAACGCGTTTTAATCCTTCCGCGCTCATATTGGCAAGTTTGTATAAGAGTAACGAGGAAAACGCATCGTCGCGTTGTAGGGTGAGAAGATCGGGGAGAACAAAAGAAGGAACGGCGGAGGAAAGCGCGTCTGTTTTTCCTTCGCGTAATGCGTTTCTGATCGCTCTGGAAGAAGGGAGGGCGGCGTTTAAAGAATCGGCTTTGTAATCGCTTTTTCGGGCAAGGACGAAGAAAGAAAAGTCGCCGCTTTTTTTTGCCGCGCGCATATATTCGATCGCAAGGACGTCGTTTGGTGAAGTCAGATCCGGGATCTTTAACCCTTTTTTGCGAGCGAAGTCGGATAAAGCTTGCGCGCGTGCAATCGGGAAGGAACACCCCATATCCAGCAGATCGTGAATCGCAAGAGAAACTTCTTCCGGCTCTTCGGAAGAAAGTGCGGCGGCGTTCGCAATGGATTGCTCATCGCCGCATTCGCTTCCGAAACAGAGAACTTTTTCGCAATTTTTAACGGCGGCGGCAAGTTTTACGGCGCCGTCCGCAAATCGTTCCGCACAGGAAACACCGAAAATTTGCGGAAGTTCGATCACAATATCCGCGCCCGCTTGGAGCGCATGCTTTGCGCGCGTGTATTTGTCCGAAAGAGCAAGGGAACCGCGTTGGGAAATATCGCCGTTTAAGATCACGACAAGAGCATTGGGGCAAAGATTTTTCTTTACCTCGTTGATCAATCGAACGTGTCCGTTATGCAGGGGGTCGAACTCCGCCGTAATAAATGCGATCTTCATAAAAACTACTCTTTATTTCACTTTATATTCTTGCTTTTTTCCCGCGCGCGGGTTTATAATAATTATACATTTTTTTCAGCTTGTAAGAAAGCGTTTTATAAAGGAGATTTGAAAATGTCGAAATTGATGGATGAAATCAAGCAAAAAGCGGCTACTTTGAACAAACATATCGTGCTTGCCGAAGGCGAAGAAGAGCGCATTATCCGCGCGGCGGAAATGATCGCCGAGAAGAAGATCGCCCGTTTGACTCTCGTCGGAAACGAAAGCGTCATCAAGGCGAAATGCCCGGACGCGAAACTGGACGGCGTTTCGATCGTCGATCCGCAAACGAGCGAGCTCACGAAGAAATATGCGGATCTTCTCTATAATATCCGCAAAGCAAAAGGTATGACCGAAGAGGAAGCGGCGCGTCTTGCGAAAGATTGCACGTATTTCGCCGTTCTTATGGTTAAAGCAGGCGATGCGGACGGAATGGTTTCCGGCGCCGTTCACAGCACGGGCGACACGCTTCGTCCCGCTTTGCAAATCATCAAAACCGCTCCCGGGATTTCCACCGTTTCGAGTTGCTTCATTATGTGTTTGCCCGAAGGATCCGCGTATGGCGAAAAAGATGTTATGGTCTACGGCGATTGCGCGGTCAACATTAACCCGGACGAGAACCAACTTGCGGATATCGCGATTGCGACGGCGGACAGCGCCGTAAAGATCGCCGGCATCGAACCGAGAGTCGCGATGCTTTCTTTCTCCACGAAGGGCAGCGCAAAGCATGACAACGTGACCAAAGTCCAGAACGCAACCAAGATCGCGCATGAGAAAGCGCCCGATCTCGCGTTGGACGGCGAATTGCAATTAGATGCCGCGCTCGTTCCCGAGGTCGCCGCGTTGAAGGCGCCGGGCAGTAAAGTCGCAGGAAAAGCGAACGTACTTATCTTCCCGGATATCCAAGCGGGTAACATCGGTTACAAACTGACGCAAAGGCTCGGAAATGCCGAAGCGATCGGCCCGATCTGCCAAGGTCTTGCGTATCCCGTCAACGATTTGTCCCGCGGATGTGTCGCGGAGGACGTTGTCGGCGTTGTGGCGGTCACCGCCGTTCAATGCGGAAAATAAGGAGATAAGCGATGAAAATTCTCGTTATCAACGCAGGTAGTTCTTCCTTAAAATATCAATTGATCGAGATGGAAACGGAGCAGGTCATCGCGAAAGGCGTTTGCGAACGCGTCACGATGAAAAACTCCACGTTGACCCATCAGGCGAACGGACAAAAGATCGTGATCGAACACGAGATGCCTACGCACACCGAAGCGTTAAGTTTGGTTCTTTCCGCTTTGACGGCGAGCGAATACGGCGTCGTAAAGAGTTTGTCCGAAATCAATGCGGTCGGTCATCGCGTGCTTCACGGCGCGGAAGATTTTAAGCAATCCGTTTTGATTGACGACGAAGTCGTTCGTATTTGCGAAAAGAATAAAGAACTTGGGCCTCTGCATATGCCCGCGAATATCGCTTGCATCTGCGCGTGTAGGAAACTCCTTCCCGTGCCGCAGGTCGCCGCGTTCGACACGTCTTTCCATCAGACGATGCCCGATTATGCGTTCCGTTATGCGCTTCCCGAGTCTTACTATACCGAATGGCGTATGCGTCGCTTCGGTTTTCACGGAACGAGCCATAAGTACGTTTCCGGCGAGGCGATCAAGTATTTAAACAATCCCAAAGCAAAGATCGTTACTTGCCACCTCGGAAACGGTTCTTCTATGGCTGCGGTCAAAGAAGGGAAGTGCGTGGATACTTCGATGGGTTATACCCCGCTTGCAGGTGTTCCGATGGGAACGAGGAGCGGTGATATCGACCCCGCGCTTCTCGAAGCGATTTGCAACAAAACGGGTATGTCGATTTCCGATGCCGTCAACGTTTGTTTGAATAAGCGTAGCGGCGTTTACGGAATTGCGGGCGTAAGTGATTTCAGAGATCTCAATTCGCTTGCCGACGCGGGCGACGATAAAGCCCGTCTTGCGCTCGATATGTTTGCGTACGCCGTCAAAAAGTATATTGGTAGTTATGCCGCCGCGATGAACGGCATGGACGCCGTCGTTATGACGGGCGGTATCGGGGAAAACAGCTCGGACGTTCGCCGCAGAATCCTTACCGATCTCGAATATCTCGGGATCAAGATCGATCTGGAAAAGAACGCCGTTCGCGGAAAATTCGCCGAGATCTCCACGCCGGACAGCAAAGTCAAAGTCCTTGTAATCCCGACGAACGAAGAACTCGTTATCGCGCGCGATACGAAAGCGATCGTAGAAGGATTAAATAAGTAACGATCGCGAATAATGTTCGTTAAAACCGTTGACAGTGCGTTTCTTTTTCTCTATAATAAATAATCGTTAGTGTACTTAATCGCACGGAAATAGGAGGTGTTTGATATGGCAGTACCCAAGTGTAAAGTGTCGAAATCGAGGAGAGATTCCCGCGCGGCGAATTGGAAGATCAGCGCGCCGGGCCTTGTTGAATGTCCCAACTGCCACGAGCTTATCCAAAGTCATAGAGTTTGCCCGTCTTGCGGCTATTATGACAAAGAAAAAGTTGTGGAAATCAAAGAAAAGTCGAAAGACTGATCCCAATGCGCTCGATAACGTCGAGCGCTTTTTTTTATGGGCATTTTCAATGCCCCAATTTTGGTGCAATCGTTTCGTTTTTTCGTAAAAGAGTTGCTTTTATAAAAGATAACAATTTATAGTAGTTCATATGCGACGAAAGAGGAGATCTTCAAATGGTTGAGAAAAAAGAACATTGCAAAGAAGGCGATAAAAAGATGGCGTTGATTCGAATGATTCAAATCCTCGAAAGAGAAACGGATCCCGATCATCCTTTAACGCAACAGGAGATTTTGGACAAACTGAATAACGATTTCGGTTTGGTTATAAACGACAGAAAGTTCGTCGGTAGGAACTTAAAACTTCTTCGCGAATTGTTCGAAAACGATCCGTATTCGTATAACGCAGCATGTGCCATTTCTTTGGAAACGGATAAAAGGCGAGGCAGTTATTTTGATAAGAGGTTATTTGAAAACTCCGAATTGCGCGTTTTGATCGACGCCGTTTGGTCGAGTAAATACATTCCGGAAAACTACTCGAAGGATTTGATTGAAAAGCTTTGTTTGCTATCCAATAAATACTTTAAGTCGAATGTAAAAAACGTGTTCGTTCCGAATCGAAATAAAAGCAAAAACAAAGATTTGTTTTTCAATATAGAAACAATTTCCGAAGCGATCGACAGCGGTAAACAAATCTCTTTCGATTACAATAAATATCAAACGGATAAAGAACTTCACAAAACCGTTTCACATAAAGAAAGTCCGTATCGTTTGATTTCGCACAATCAGCGCTATTATTTGATGTACGGAAGCGAAAAGTATAAAAACATCGGGTTCATTCGAGTCGATAAAATCACGAATATCAAAATCGAAAAAGATCCGCTAACGCCGATTAAAAAGCTTACGGGAAGTAAAGATGGGTTTGATGACGCAAGTGTGATTTCGACGTTGCCGTATATGTATGCCGATAAAAAGGAAAGCATAACGTTTTACGCATCTATCGAAGTCACGGACGACGTCGTCGACACGTTCGGAACTGCCGCTTCCATAAAAAAGATTTCGGATGAAAAAATCGAAGTTACCGTTCGCACGAGTTTGCAAGCAATGAGGTTTTGGGCCTTACAATACTTGAATGCCGTCGAAGTTATTTCGCCCGAATCATTGCGAAATACGATCAAAAACGATCTTGATCTCGCACGAAAAAAATACGATACGATTCAAGGTTGATAAGCGACCGGACTCTTTGAATCCGAATTGACAGAATAACCTCTTACGCGTATAATATAAAAAAGGAGAGCGGGGTGAAAACCCCCTTGTAAATTGGTATGCAAACGAGAGAAAAGGCAATCATGCGCACGGGCGCGGTCGGTATTGGGGTAAACGTAGCTTTATCCACGATGAAAGCCATCTTCGGTTTTATCGCGGGATCGGTGGCGATCATCATGGATGCAGTCAATAACCTGACCGACGCGCTTTCTTCCGTCATTACGATTCTCGGCGTAAAACTCGCAAAGAAGAAACCCGATGCGAAGCATCCTTACGGGCATGGCAGGGTGGAATATTTCAGCGCGATGATCGTCGCCGTCATCGTTATCACCGCAGGCATCAGCGCGTTAGTGGAAGCGATTAAAAGCATGATCAAACCGTCGGTTCCCGATTATTCCGTTATTACGTTCGTTATGATCGCGGTTGCGGTCGTTGCGAAAATCGTTTTGAGTTTTTACGTAAAACGAATGGGAAATCTTTATAATTCTGACGCGTTGATCGCATCGGGTAAGGATGCGGCGTTCGATGCGCTGCTTTCTTCTTCCACGATCCTTGCGGGTATCGTCGCGATCGCATTCAAAGTATCGATCGAAGGATACGTCGGCGCGTTGATTTCCTTCTTTATTACGAAAGCGGGTATCGAAATGCTGTTTTCTTCGGCAAGCGACGTCCTCGGCAAACGTGCGAACAGCGAAACGGCGCGTGCAATCAAAGAGTGCGTAGGGGAAATAGACGGCGTACTCGGGGTCTACGATTTGTTGATCCATAATTACGGCCCGGAAAGCGCGATCGCATCCGTTCACGTCGAGATTCCTTCGACTTTATCCGCAAACGAGATTCACGTTTTGACGCGGAAAGCGCAGGAAAAGGTCTTTGAGAAATTCCATATTTTCCTGACCGTCGGGATCTATTCGATCGATCAATCATACGCAAACGAGATCAAAAAAATCAACGAATCGGCTTGCTCGCACGAAGGCGTTCTCGGCACGCACGGCTTTTACGTAAACGAAGAAAAGAAAACCGTTTTTATGGATGTCGTGATAGATTTTACCGTCAAGAATAAAAAAGAACTATTGTCCGAGTTGATAGCATCCTTTGCCGAGATTCTTCCGGGATATTCATTCTTTATCAACTTCGACGCGAATTACACGGATTGATCGATCATTTCGTTGATTCAAATTCGATTTGACCATCTCCGTATTTTTTGCTATAATGATAAAAATTTGAGGTGGCAAAATGTCGATTTACGATTACGTTGTGAAAGATAATAAAGGTGAAAACGTTTCTCTTTCGATGTACAGAGAAAAGGTTTTATTGATCGTTAACACCGCGACGGGTTGCGGATTTACGCCGCAATACAAGGGTTTGCAGGAACTGTATGAAAAGTACAACGCGCAAGGCTTTGAGATCCTTGATTTCCCGTGCAATCAATTCGCCGGACAAGCGCCCGGATCGTCAGAGCAGATCGAGTCCTTTTGCATCGGTCGTTTTGGGATCAAATTCAAACAGTTTGCGAAAATCAAGGTTAACGGCAAAGAAGAAGATCCTTTATATACCTTTTTGAAGTCGCAGGCGAAAGGCGTTCTCGGAAACAGTATCAAATGGAATTTTACGAAGTTTTTGGTGGATCGCAAAGGAAACGTCGTTGCGCGCTTTGCGCCGACCGTTACGCCGGATAAGATCGAAGAACAAATTAAGGAGCTGCTCGGATGAAGTACAGTTACAGAACGAAGGACACTTGCGCGGTTCAAATCGATTTCGATATGACGGACGGAATCGTTTCGAATATTCGTTTTCTTGGCGGGTGCAACGGGAATTTGAAGATGATTTCAAAACTCCTTGAAGGGAGGAGGGCGGAAGAGATTGTTTCCGCTTGTTCCGGTAATACGTGCGGAGGAAGAAAGACCTCTTGCGCGGATCAACTTGCGAAAGCCGTGCAGTCGGCGATCAATCAAGCGAGGTAGAGGCGGGCGGAATATTCTTCCGCCTTTTTTTTTGTCCGAATCGTCGGATTTTTCTTGTATTTTTTTATCGTGATTCGGTTCGCTTCCGCACGGGCGCGGTTGAAAAATGTTCAAAATTCACTATTGAAAATAAAATATTATTATGTTATAATAATAAAAGACTTATTTCGCGCGCGGAGGTCATATGAAAAAAATCCGTTTGATCACGATTCTGTTTTTGGTTTTGGTAATCGCGTCGTGTTGCCTCGTTGCCTGTAATACGAACAAGAAAGAAACCGAAGAAGACCCCGTGCAGATCGATGCAGGCGACGTCGGCGTTTCGTTTTATCACGGCAAATACACGAAGTTCATTTCGCAATTGGACGGAGGAGAAGAAAAGGAACAATCCCTTTCTTCCGTGATTCCGTATTCTTCCGTTGTGGGAACCCATGAAATCAAAGCTTGGGCGCTGAATTCGGAGAATAAAAAGGTCTGCGCCGCTTCCTTTTCGTATGTTACCCGCGCGATCGCGCTCTCCGATCTCGGCGTTTCGGGCGGCGTCGTTTCTTGGACGACCTCTTCTTTGAAAGTCAGCGTTCGAGAGGGGGAAGGCGAGTTTTCCGTCACGACGGATTCCAATTACGTTGCCATTTCGGACGACGTTCTTGTGACGGTCAAGGCAGAAGGCGGTTTTGATAAGATCGATCGCGTTTTCTTTACCGGCGAAGCGATCGAGCGTTCGATCCGCGTGTTCACGGCTTCCGCAACCCCGCTTGCGGCGCCTACCTTGATCCCGTCCGAACACGGTTTGACTTGGTCGAACGTAGAAAACGCGGTTACGTATGCCGTTTCGATCGACGGTTCGTTTTTCTCGAATGCGGAAAGCGCTCGCTTTTCTTCGATAAAAGGGAAGCACTCGATTGCGGTCAAGAGTGTAGGGGACGGCGTCTACTATTCGGACAGCCGTTCCGTTACGTTTAATTATACGACCGTGCCTTGCGCCGTGAGCGTTTCCAAAACCGCGGCGAACCAAGCCGACCTTGCGTTTACGGGACTTGGTCTTGAAAAAGCGATCGGATCGACGTTCGAAGCATTTTCCGAAACGACTTTCATCGCGAAAGATACTTGCGAGGTTTCGTTCCGTGCGATCCCCGGTTTCGATTCTACCGAAAGTATTTACTATGCGGAGAGCGCGCCCGAATCCGTATGTTTCGTCGCGCCTGCGGCACGTCCCGCTTTGATCGAGGACGCAGCCGAATCCGCAACGGATCTTTCCGCAAAATGGAACATTCGAAAATTCGAAAACGATTGGGTGCAAACGACCGCTTCCGTTTCGCTCGAAGAAAGCTTCGACGGATCGACGGCGCTCGGATTAAATGCATGGAACAATTCCGTCGCGTATCGTTTCAGTACGTCGTATTCTTTGAGCGACGGTTACAATGCGCTTTCCTTTGATTTCAAAGGCGACGGCGTTGCGACCTTGCTCGTTACGTTGGCGGATGACGATACCGGTTATTGCATCAATTACGATCTCGGAACGCTTCCCGCTTATTGGATCTCCGTTACGCTTTCTTTGACGGATTCGAAATGGCTGATCAATAACACGTTCCCCCTTCAAACCGCTTGGGGTATGAAGGATTCGGCGCTTGCGGATTCCTTTGATTTGCCGAAAAACATCAAGCAAGCGGTTGAATTGTATGAGATCGTTCCTTTCCTCGATCGTATGAGCTTTACGGTAAAAGGGAATTCACCGAACGGCGCAAACGCGCGTTTGATCGTGGATAACGTCGTTGCGATTTACGAGCCGGAAGCTCAAACCGCGATCACGCAACCTTTGTTCGGGATCGGGTCTTCCTACCTTACGCGTGAACAACTCCAATTCGACGTAAACGAAATTGTGTTTATGCGTTCGGAAGACACGCTGCGCATCTATTCGACGGCGCTCGAAACGAACTTCGTTATGGAAGGCGCGCTTTCGATCGACGTTGCCGCGGCGACGATCTCTTTTGAAGATGATCTCTCCGATTTTAAGATGAGAGGCGCGTTTGAGAGAAACGGATACTCGATCCGAATCGTGGAAGCGACGGGGCAGAACGCCTCCCACTTTGCCGGCGCCGTGTTTGAAACCGCGTCGGATCTTTCTCTCGATTTCGAAGACGGAACGGACGGCGAACCGTACGTTCGTGATGAAATCAAGGAATACACGTATTCCACGCAAAACGGATGGCAACCGCTTTCTTCTTCACAGATGTACTGCCGAGAGAAAGCGGATTCGAAGGTCGGCGTTTTTGCGACGGGCAAGTGGGTTACGAATAAATTCGTTTATAACGAGGGCGGTCGCGCACTCGGCTTGGCGAATGATTTCTCGATCGCACTTGCAAACGATCAGGCGGGCGCGGATGAACTCAAACTCAAACTTGTTGTGATCGGAGAAGACGGCGGCTTGACCTATCTTCTCGGCAGCGCGGACAATTTCTATTCATTCCCCGTAACGGACGGGTTCGTTACGGTCGAAAAGAAGCTCCTTGAACCGATCGTCGTTCGCAGTTTCTATTTCGTTACCAAAAACGAATCCGAACTCGAAACGCAGTATTTGTATGCGGACGATCTCCGGATCCGTTACAAAGCGGAATTTTCCGCGTCTTCTTCCTATGCCGCACCCGTTATTACGGCGGACGAGTATTCTGTTTATTTCTCGCACGATGATCCTTCCGCTCGCTTTGAATATTCTTTGAACGGTGCGGAGTATCAAGAAGCCGCCTTATTTGCCGTTCCCGCCGAAGAGGGAACTTACGTTTTGCGTGTGCGCGCTTTGATCGGTGAAGACGGAACGCCTTCTAAGATCGCGTCGTATTCCTTATCCGTCGTGCAAGTCAATCTTTCGAAGATCGACGTTTCGATTAACGGCGGCGTACATACCGCAACGTGGACGACGAACGGCATTTCCTCTATCAAAATCGGAGATGCGGATTACGTTTCTTGCCCGAATAAAACATTCTCCGCCGAAGAGGACGTTACGATTTCCGTAAAAGCGGAAGGGTATTACGACGAGGCAAATCGGACGTATTACGTGGGTGCGCAAGAGATCGTTAAAAAGATCTTCGTTACGGGAACGCTGGACGCCCCGATCTTGCGCGTAACGCAAAGCGGGATCGAATGGGATCCCGTGGATGAAGCGGATCGCTATGCGGTTTCCGTAAACGACGGCGATTTCGTTGAACAATTCGATCTTTCGTTCCCGTTTGCGCACGCCGTAGGTTTTTATTCGTTGCGCGTGATCGCGATGATCGGCGGCACGATGGCGTACTCCAATGCGACCGAATATAACTATGAAGTCAAGGGAATCGTTTTGCGTGACCTCCTCGTTCGCGAAGCAACCGCAACTTGGTATGCGAGCGCGTACGAAGTGTATTTTAAGGACAACGCCGGCGAATACTTCCGCGTGGAAGGTTCTTCATACACCGTTCGTTCCGAAGAACTCGGCGGTCACCGAATCACCGTTCTCGCAAAGGGCGGCTACGATGAATCCGAGCACGTTTTCTATTACGCGGAAATCGAACCGACGCTGGAAAGCACGGTCGTTATCAGAAAACTTTCACGTCCCGTCGTTCGTTTGAACGATGATAAAAACGGGCTTGTTTGGGATAGCATTCCGTATGCGACCGGATATCTCGTTAAAGAAAACGAAGGTGAATGGACGGAGATGAGTGCCTATTCGTTCCCGAGCGTCGCGGGTGATTATTCCGTTATGGTTCGCGCGATCGGAAACGGAACGAATATTCTCGACGGTTACGAATCCGACGTGTACGAATATTCGGTCAGTTTGGTCACGCTTTCGAACGTTTCTTTGACCGATCCTGACGAAGCGGGCAGAACCGCATCCTTTACCGTGAATGCGTTCAAAACGTTCTATGCTTGGGGCAGAGCGCCTTATTCGGAAACGGAAACGACCTCTTTCTTTACCGATAAAACGATGACTTTCTCCGTAAAGGCAATCGGCGGTTTCGATGAAGGAAACAAGATCTATTATGCAGGCGAAACGATCGAAAAGAAAGAAGTTCCCGTCGTCGTTCCGATCCTTCTTGCGTCGCCTGTTTTGAAGACTTGGAACAAGGGAATTTGGTGGAATAAAATAACGAACGCAACGGGCTATTCGATCTCGATCAACGGCGGCGAACCCTATGTGATCCAAGAAAGAGAAGAGGATCAAAGAATGGAGCTCGATCTCTCCGAAAGAGAGTTCGCGGTTTATAACGTTTCCATTCGTTCGATCAACGTCGATTCCGAGCAATATCCGGACAGCGCTTCCGCAAACGCGACGTTTGAAGTTGCGGCGGTTTCTTTGGAGGGTACGGTTGAACCGAAAGATAATTTAACCTTGACCGAAGCGACCGTCAGTTGGGCGTATCGCGGATTCTTATTCTATCAGATCGTAGATCAGAACGCGGAATTCGATGAGGATAACTTCGTTCCTTACGATAAACCTTACTATATGAACGAGGACGGAGAGGATAAAGCGGTCTACGTAAAAGTCGTCTCAGGGTACGACGAACAAAATGCGATTCTCTATAAAGGCGATCCGATTACGAAAATGAGAAGGATCGAATACGGGCAGTTGACCGCTCCCGTTTTGACCTTGAACGGCGCCGCGAACGGTTTGGTTTGGGAGCCCGTATCCAAGGCGACTTCGTATGCCGTAAAAGTTAACGACGGCGAATATCAACCCGCCGAAAACTATGCTTTCTCGAACGAGCCCGGCAGTTATACGGTGCGCGTCAAATCGGTCGGAACGGCAACGTTGCTCGACAGCGAAGACGCGATCTTCGAGTATACCGTCCGCGCAATTGCGCTCAGCGACGTAACCGTTACGTACGGCGTTGCGGATTGGACGTATATCGGTATTTTGACGCTGAAAGAAGGCGCCGCGGCGGCGATTCCGTTTGCGAATACGACGCTTTCTCCCAAAGCGACCGAAACGATCACGCTTCGCGTCGATCCCGGTTACGTTTCGACGGGAAGCATTTATTACGTCGGCGATCCGATCGAGAAGACGAAAAAGATCGTCGTTCCGATCGTTTTGGATGCGCCCGTTTTGTTGATCACGCAAGACGGAGTTGCTTTTGACGCGATTTCTCACGCGGATTATTATATGATTTCCGTAAACGGCGGCGCGGAAACGGAATTGAATGCTTGTTCGGTCGATTTCGAAAACGCGGTTGGAACCTATGCAATCAGCATTCGCGCTTGCAGTAACGATGAAGAGCAATATCCGACGAGCGGCGTTTCCGAAATCTCTTACGAGGTCATGCAGGTTTCGTTGTCCGATATCGCGCAGGATAACGGCGTCGCAACCTTTACATACGTCGGTTTGTTGTCCGTAAAAGAAGAGGGCGAAGAGGATTTCACGGAGAAAACGGCGAGTAGTTATTCGCCGAAAAACGGAAGCGTAACGATCTACGTTAAAGCAACGGGCGGCGTTGACGTTTCCGCGCGTATACGTTATGTCGGTGACACCGTTTTCAAAGAGGCTTACGTGATCGTTCCGATTAAACTTTCCGCGCCCGTTTTGACCGCGGGACAAAACGGATTGACCCTTGAGAACGACGAACACGCCGATTGCTATATGGTTTCGACGGATGACGGGGCGTTTGCTCGTGTGACCGCGAACGAACTTGCCTATTTGACGGCGGCAGGCGACCATACCTTCAAAATCAAAGCCTATTCGGACGACACCGCGCAATATCCGGAAAGCAACGCAATTACGTTCTCCTATAAAACGGTTGAGGTTTCTCTTCCCGGCATTTCGCTTTCGGGCGCAACGTTCTCTTGGAGTGCGGTTGCGGCAACCGTTTCTTTGAAGATCGGGAATACTGGTTCATATTCTCCGACCACCACGACTTCGTACGCGGCGTCTTATTCGGGATCTTCCGCGGGCGATCAAACGACAAAGATTTACGTAAAAGCGGAAGGCGGCTTCGTTTCGTCCTCTTCCACTTTCTATTACGCGGCGTCTTCGATCGAGAAATCGGAGAGCGTAACGATCACAAAACTCGCGAAACCGTCTCTTTCCGCAGGCGACACCAAGATTTCTTGGGGCGCGATCAGCGGGGCAACGAGTTACGGCGTCAAGGTCGGTAGCGGTTCCTATACGAGCCAAAGCGGAAGGGAGTATTCGTACTCCACGAAGGCGGGGAGTTACACGGTCTCCGTCAAAGCGATCGGAAACGGAACGACGAAAATCGACAGCGAGGCGGCGTCTTATTCTTACACGGTCAAGACGGTTTCCCTTTCGAATATAACGATTGTCGGCGCAAAGGCGTCTTGGACGTCCGTCGCTTTCAAAACTTCTTTGAAGGTCGGAAGCGGCAGTTATAAAGCGACGACCGATACCTCCTATACGGCGTCGGGTGAGGGGAGTTATACCGTTTCCGTTAAGGCGGAAGGCGGCTTCGACGGCTCCGGAAAGATTTATTATTACACGGCTTCTCCGATCGAAAAGAGCGGAACGATCAAGATTACGAAATTGGCGGCGCCTTCTTTGACGATCGGTTCGAGCGGAGTGACTTGGAACGCCGTTTCGAACGCTTCCGCTTACTACGTGAAAATCGATAACGGAAGCTATAAGTCGCAAACGGGTCGCACCGTTTCTTTCTCGACGTCCGCGGGAAGCCACTCCGTCAGCGTTTACGCGACTCGCTCCGATAATTCGGCTTACGTCGATTCTTCCGTTGCGTCTGCTTCCTATTTGACGCAAACGTCTGCCTTGTCCTTCATTTCGAGTTCGTCCACGACGGCGGTTTGGAGCTTAACCGGTTTGAAATCGCAATACTCGACGGATAACGGAAGCACCTATACCGACACGAATTTAACTTCTTATACCGCAACTTCGAGCGGAACGGTGAAGTTCCGCGCGCTCGGTGGTTACGACTCCGCGTCCAACACGTATTATAACGGAACGTCTTCCGCACAAAGCAAGACTTTTACCGTTTCCGGCTTAATGCTCGACACTTTCGACAAGGGATCGCTCAACAAATGGTCGAAAGAGAAGTACGGCT
Organism: Christensenella sp. UBA1252; assembly: GCA_002308575.1. Classification (GTDB taxonomy): domain Bacteria; phylum Bacillota; class Clostridia; order Christensenellales; family CAG-1252; genus CAG-1252. Next base: position 19,179 of record DBVY01000025.1, on the reverse strand, counting down.
CAAAGGATTGGGAAGCCAGTCCGAATTCGGCGATGACGATCACGGACGACGCGTTCGGAGCGGGCAAAGCGCTCGAACTCAAATCGTTTGCGAACGGCGTTGCGTTCCGTTTCGGCAAAGAATTCGGAACGCTGACGAAAGCCTATAAGGGCATTGCGTTCGATATTAAATTGAACGAGTATTACACCTCGGCGAAAACGAAGATTCGCTTCGTGGATTATGCGAACGGTATCTACGTCAATTACGATCTGGCGAAATTGAGTATGAATAACAGTTCTTGGTACAGAGTCGTTATCTCCTTCGACGACGAAAACCTCGAAGTCAATATCGGCGGAACGAATTATACGCCGAGTAAAGTCAAACAGTATATCGGCAGAACGGATTACAAGACGTGGGATAATGCAATCAAGTCGATGGACGTTATGTATTTCATCATTTCCGGCGCAGCGACGAACAATCCTGCCGTTTATACGTATATCGACAATTTGCAATTCCTCGATTCCGCGTCCAAGTCCAGCGCGACCAAGCTTACGACCTCCGTCGCGACCGTCGATTTCGACGACGGAACGGTCGGTTCCGCTTATACGAGTAGCAAATGGAAGCAGTATTGCTGGACGGGAAGCAAGTACGAAACCACGTCCGGAAAGATGAATTCGCGTAAGCCTGCGAATTCTCCGCTCGTTGCGCTCGCTTGCGGCAATTCGACCTACAAGTACGTGTATAACGAGGGCGGTTCCGCGCTCGGAACGGCCAATCATCTCTCGATCGACCTCGGCAACTGGTATAACAGCCTCGGACCGATCCGTTATCGCGTTGCGATCGTCAATTCTTCGGGTCAAACGGTGTATCTTGCGGGTTCGGAGGATACGTTTGCTTCGTTGGCGCTGACAGGTGGAAATACGGTGAAAACTTTGAGTTTTAACTTCTCAAGCGTATCCATTAAGAGCATCATTATCTTCGCTCGGTACGACGGCGCGGATAACTATCTGTATATGGATAACATACGACTTGCAAGTTGCAGCGTTTCGTAATAATCCGCAAAAAGCGGTTGAATAAAAACAAAAAGAGGAAAGGAAAAACACATGGCAAAAATCATTGGAGAAGCACTCCCGAACATCCCTTGGCAAGACCCCGTTGACAACTCTCCCGTTTGGAGATACGCTTCAAACCCGATCATCGGTAGGAATCCAATTGAGAACGTAACGCGCGTTTTTAACAGCGCGGTCGTTCCGTTTAAGGGCGGATTCGCAGGCGTTTTCAGAGGGGAAACGAAGAACGGAATCCCGTATTTGTATTTCGGAAAAAGCGCGGACGGAATTCATTTTACCTTCAATAAGGAACGCATCGTTTTTCACCAAAAAGGCGGGGATGCGTATAAATTCGAATACGCTTACGATCCGCGCGTCGTAAAAGTCGAAGACGCGTATTACGTGATTTGGTGCGACGGGCAACACGGACTTCCCGTTCTTGCGCTCGGAAAAACCAAAGATTTCGAACGTTTCGAGATGGTTTCCCATCCCTTTTTACCGTTTAACAGAAACGGTGTTTTGTTCCCGAGAAAGATCAACGGAAAGTATTATTTGCTTTCCCGACCGTCCGATAACGGGCATACGCCGTTCGGAGATATCTATATTTCCGAAAGCCCCGATCTCATTTATTGGGGCAATCATAGCCGCTTGATGGAGCGGGGCTACGAATGGTGGCAGGGCTTGAAGATCGGCGCAGGTTGCGCTCCGATCGAAACGAGCGAAGGTTGGCTTTTGTTCTATCACGGCGCAACGCAGACTTGCAACGGTTTCGTGTATTCTCTCGGCGCGGTGATCCTCGATAAGGACGACGTTCGCACCGTAAAACACCGTTGCGGCAATTTTCTCTTGACACCCGAAGCGGATTACGAAACGGTCGGGTTTGTTCCCAACGTTCTTTTCCCTTGTTCGGCGCTTACGGACGCGGAAACGGGAAGGATCGCGATCTATTACGGTGGCGCGGATACGGTCGTCGGGCTTGCGTTTACCACTATTGACAGAGTTCTTGATTATATAGTAAAATTTGAAAGATGAACAGGAAATTGATAATTGATAGGAACAGCCCCCTAAACGACTTCGGAAATCGGGTCAAAAAGTCAAGATATTTGATCTTGATGATCATTCCGGCGATCATTTATTACGCGGTTTTTTGTTACGCCCCGATGTACGGCATTTTGATCGCTTTTAAGCAGTATCTTCCCAAACAGGGCATTATCAACAGTCCTTGGGCGGATATGGGAGGTTTCGGAAACTTTTACACGATTTTCCAAGATCCCTATTTCTGGAAAGTACTCCGCAACACCGTTATCATCGGTTTATGTAAAATCATCATCAGCTTTATCGCCGCGCTTCTCGTTGCGCTTTTGATCAACGAAATTCGACTGCGCTATTTCAAAAAGACGGTACAAACGATCGTTACGTTCCCGCACTTCCTTTCTTGGGTCATCGTGGGCGGTCTTGTTGCGAACATTTTCGGAACTTCCGGTATCATCAACGATATTATCGCGTCAACGGGCGCGGAAAGGGTGCAGTTCCTCGCGAACGGAAAGGTTTTTCTATCCTTGATCTTCGGATCGGACGTTTGGAAAGAAGCGGGGTGGAGCAGTATCATTTATCTCGCAACGATGGCGGGCATTTCCCCCGAGCTTTACGAAGCGGCGGATATCGACGGCGCTACAAGGCTTCAAAAGATTTGGCATATCACGCTTCCCGCGATCAAACCGACCGCGATCCTGCTTTTGATCCTTTCGGTCGGCGGAATTCTTTCGGCGGGTTTCGATCAGATCTTCAATATGTATAACCCCCTCGTGTACGACGTTGCGGATATCATCGACACGTATATTTATCGTTCCACCTTCCGCGAGTGGCAACCTGCCGAGATCGGCGCGGCGGTCGGTCTTTTCAAATCGGTCGTTTCCTTTATCCTCGTTTTGATCGTGGATAGGATCGCGAAGCTCAGCGGGGAGAGAGGTATCATATGAGAAAATTCGAGAATTTGCGTTATTTACCCCTTCGTCCGAAGGGTAGCACCTTCGATAAACGGATCGGTCCGATGGACTGGGTCATTTTTGCGATCTTGCTTCTCTATGCGTTAATTATTATTTACCCGTTTTATAACGCGTTGTTGATCTCGATCTCGCCGGAAAGCGTTTATTTGAACACGCCTTTCCTCCTGTATCCGAAAGAGATTACGTGGGATAACTACGCAACCGTTTTCCACAGCGCTTCACTTTGGTCCGGCGTTCGCGTAACGTTACTCCTTTTGTTCGTCGGAACGGCGTATCAGCTTTTCTTTACGGTTATCACGGGTTACGCACTTTCGCGTAATAAGTGGGTCGGTAAGAACTTCGTTATGAACATGATCCTCGTAACGATGTTTTTCGGTGGCGGTTTGATCCCGTATTACTACTTAATCAAAAACCTCGGTCTTTATAACCAGATTTGGGTTATGATCATTCCGGGTGCGATCGACACCTACAATATGCTCTTGATGCGCAACTATTTCGCTTCGCTTCCGCCCGATCTCGAAGAATCCGCGAAGATCGACGGCGCGAACGATATTCAAATCTTCTTTAAGGTCTATCTGCCGATGGCGCTTCCGATGCTTGCAACGGTCGGTTTGTTCTTCGCGGTCGGTAACTGGAACAGTTGGTACAACGCAATGCTCTTTATTGAGGAGCCTTCCTACAAGCCTTTGCAACTCGTCCTTCGCGAAATGATAACGACGAGTTCGTCTTCGATCGAAACGCTGGGGCAGAAGGTCGTATATTCCGAAGGTTTGACGATGGCGAGCGTTTTCTTCTCCATCGTCCCGATGATGTGTTTCTATCCCTTCCTTCAAAAGTTCTTCGTCAAGGGCTTGGTGGTGGGTGCGATTAAAGGATAAACGGAGGTAGTTTATGAAAAAGGTTTTGCTTGTAATTTTGGCATTGTCGCTCGTTGCGAGCGTGTGCGCCGGTTTTGCCGGATGCACCAAAAAGAACGACGAAGGGACGATCACGATCCGTAACCTGTACTTTAACGACTGGAACGGGGACGACGCCTACACGGCTGCCCTCGAAGAACAGTTCGGAATCAAGATCAAAACGTCCACCTATTCTTGGGCGGACTGGGATCAACAGGTTTCTTCCGCAATCAACGGCGGAAACGTAACGGACGTTTTCCAAGCAGATATCGACAGCTATAACTTCGCGAACAGTTACGCTTTCTGGGCGGACGACCGCGATATCAAACCGCTTCCTTCCGATCTTTCTCCGTGGCCGAACGTCAAAGCCTTGATCGAAGGCACTTCGGACGTCGATCAATTGATGTATAAAGCGAAGGGCGATAAGGAAAAGCGCCTGTGGGGTATTCCCGTTGCGAAAAACATCAAAGGCGGCGAAGCCGATTTCACTCCGTTTACGTACGTCTATCGCCGCGATTGGGCGAAACAATACGGCGTCTACAAGGAGAACGATATCTATACGTGGGAAGAATTCAATACCCTTCTTCAAACGTTCTACAATCAAAAATGCAGAGGCGGCGACTTCTACGCGCTCGTGGACGTCGAATGGGGATTCCCCTCGGTCATAAACTTCTATAAAACCGCGCCGCATTGCTTTGCGAAGGATACGAACGGTGCGATCATTTCCAACTACGCGTCCGATAAGTATATTGAAGGATTGGATGTTGCAAAGAACTTCGTTACGAGCAAGATCTACGGTTACGAGCAATTTTCGTCCAACGAAGGTGACGCTAACAAGAAATATTACGGCGGCAGAGTAGGCGTTTTCTATGAAAACCTTTCGCTTTCGAACTATACGACGCTTCGTAATAAGATGAAAGACGCGAATAAGAATATTTCGCAAGAAGCCTTGGACGATATGACCGCGATCATGAAAGTGAAGGGGCCGGACGGGAAATATGCGCTCGAAGGGCAACTCGATTGGTTCTCGATGACGTTCTTCTCCTCCAAGATTTCTGACGAAAAGATGAAGAAGATCCTCGACATTATGGATTACCTCCTTTCCGAAGAAGGAACGATGCTCGCAAAATACGGCTTTGAGGATTACGATTACACCGTTGACGCAAGCGGCAAAGTAACGCTTACCGAAGCGGGCTGGGAAAAGGACGATAACGGTCGCTATATTGAGAAATATAACGGCGCAAAGTACTTACGTTATATGTGCACGCTCGGTTACGATATGACGGCGACCGACCCGATGACCGACCAAAAGGCATATACGATTTTGAACGATTGGACGAATTTTATGAAAGAGCAAAAAGCGGCGGGCAATTTGCGCGTTTTGTCCGAAGATCCGCAGGTAAAGTGGTTGAACGACAAGAGCGTCGTTAAGACCAAAGCGGAAAAGTCCGGTAAGCTTTTGGAAGACGCAAACGCGGCTGTCATGCAGTACTGTTACGGCAACATTTCCAAAGATAAATACAGATCCACGGTAAACGATTCCACTTGGCAAAAAGTCTTGAAAGAGATCAACGACGCGCTCGGGAAATAAGAAAAGAGTTTATGAAAAAAATTACGTCTGTTATATTGCTTTTGACGCTGATCCTTTGTTTCGGGTTTGCCTGCAAAAAGGAATCGGCATCGGGGGAGAGCTATTTCTCCAAAGAGAACGTTGTTTCCGCCTCGTTTGACGGTCTCGGCGTCGAATGGGGAACCTATGAAGACATCAATAAGACGGTCAAAGGATCTTGGGATCGCGTGATTGCTTCGGTGGACAAGCTGAATCCCTCTCTCGTTCGCTGTATGACCAACCTCGATTGGTTCGTCGTGGATTTCGACGATAAAGACACGGAAGATCTATCGGACGACACTTGGAATTACACTTTCAACAACAAGTATATGAAGAACGCGTGCGACGTTTTGGATTATTGCCAAGCGAACGGCATTCGCGTTGCTTTCGGCGTTTGGAACGTGATCGGAAATATCGATCCCGAAAAGGATCTATATAAAATGATCCCGAATGCGACGTCGGATGAGCGTTGGGCAAAGATGATCGCCGACCTTATGGAGTACTTGATCAAGTTCAAAGGGTACGATTGCATTCGCTGGTTCGTCAATACGAACGAGCCGAACAACGTCGGCGTGATCGGGTCTTCCAAAAATGCGTATAACTCTTACGCAAAGTGGGAGAAGGGCGTTAAAAACGTCAGGAAGTCTTTGGACGGCGTCGGACTGAACGATCTCGATATCATCGGCGGCGATACGACGGGTCTTGTCGGTTCCACGCAATATTTGCCGAAGATTGCGTCCAACTTAAAAGGCGTCGTCAATAATTACGGCTTGCATATGTACGTCAGCAACTATGATATTGATAACGCGCGCTATCAAAAGAGCCTTTCCAATCTCTATAAAAGAGTTAAAAAGAACGATAAATCGCTCGGAAGAACCAAGCAGATGATCATTTGGGAAGCGGGTCTTTTGGACGGAAAAAACGTCGTTACCGACTGTAATGCCTATATCTCGAATTATTCGTATGGGCTTCGTATGGCGGATTACACCGTGCAAAGCATTCTCGCGGGCGTAAACGGAATCGTCTATTGGGATTTGGACGACGCGATGCATTTTATGTACAACGAAGGGGGCAATACGCCGAAAGAGTGGGGTATGTTCTCGACGCTCGCTTCCGCAACTTCCGCGAAGCAGGAATACCGTCCGTGGTTCCATTCCACCGTGCTTTTGACGAATATTTTCCGTCCGGGAAATACCGTATACAGCGCTACGGGCGGAAATAGCGGCGTTCGCACGCTTGCAACCGTTTCGTCCGACAGAAAGAAAGGCGGTTTCGTTGCAGTAAACAGCACGCGTTTTCCTGTAACCGAAGAGTTTGCGATCGAAGAAACCGTAAACGGCAGCGGAAAGCTTTACATTTATATTTATAATCAGAATAGTTTGAAGATCGGCGCAGACGGTTTCGTCGTTCCGAATTATGTGATCGACGGGTCTTTGAACGCAAAAACGAAGATTGAAGTGCCCGCATCGAGCATAGTATTCGTTTCGAGCGAGAAGATTTGACGGAGGTGGCGACTATGAAAAAGAAAATTTTGATCGTTGTTATCTGTCTGTTGATCGCCGTCGCGGTTTTGGCGGCTTGTTCTTCGGAAAAAAAGAACCTTTCTTCCAATGAATTTCAACCGACTTCCTTAAAAGGGGAGATCGGAGCGTTTTCCGCGGTTTCTCCGAAAGATAATTTCGTAACGTTGACTGTGCCCGAATTCTCATGGACGGCGGCATCGAACGCGGAAACGTATACGCTCGAAATCGCATCTTCGGACGAATTCGACGCGGAAGATAAAACGTATTTCAAGAAAACGGGCATCACGACGACTGCGTTTAAGATCGGCGCTGCTCTCAAAACGAAGAATAAGACCTATTATTGGCGCGTAACGGCTGTGAATTCGAATAACACCAAGCTCTTCTCGGACGAAGTTCAAAGTTTCTATTATCAAGCGAATTTGCAAGAAGAAGTTCCGATCGATATCGCATATGCGGACGAGTGGAAGGTGCACGACGTCGGATCCAAGGCGACCGTTGCGATCGATAAACACAATTTCTTCGGAACCGGAAAGGATTCTTTGACCGTTAAATTTGACGAGGAAGACACGAACCAAGGCCCCGGTTTTGAAGAATCGGACGGTTGGATCGTCGTTACGCACAGCAGGGAATCGGAATTTTACGGAGTGGACGCATTCTATTTTAATTTCTACTATGCGGGCAACGATTCCGAGATCTATTTCCGCGTCGTTGACGAAGACAACGAGTATTGGAACGCGCCGATCAAGCTTGCGAATAACGCGAAGCAAACGATCATCATTCGTTTCGACGAATTTACGCTCCGCACGAAGGGCGGCACACCGATCCAAAACCAAGTTTTCGACTATAACTATATCAAATCGTTTGAGCTCGTATTCGAAAAATCGTTCGGCGACGGCATCGCGTATTTTTCCGATCTCCGCGCCATCAATTACGCGAAGTACAGTCATTTGTTCATTTCGACTTTCGACTTTAACGATTATAAGGACGCGCTTACGAACGAGAATTACAACTTCGGCGTTACCGTTCCCGAAGACGGAACTTCTTTGACCTATTCGTTCAGCGGTTCTGCTAACGATCTGAACGACAAAGGGATCCAAGGATACGGTTTCGTCAAAATGAACGTAAACAAGTTGCTTGCACCGGGCGATGCGCTCGAACTTGATCTCGTGCTTACGAATCCGCAAAACTTTAAGTCGGGCAACGTCCTGATCCGTATTGTGGAAGAGGACGGCGACCGCTGGGCGTTTACGCAACCGGTTGCCACGATCCCCGAATCGGGTAAACTCGTGATTCCGTACACGGCCTTTATGCTCTCTGAATTCAAGGGCGACGGATTTCGTCAATTCTACTATATCAAAGCGTTGCAGCTCGGCGTCAACAAGGTGTATTCGGGCGGCGCGGTAACGGTTTCGAATTTGCATATCGTAACGATGGAAGAGGAGATAGAAAACCTTTACGTCGGATCGGTTTCGCCCGAAGGCGTGATTGAGGACTTCTCGTCTTATAAGAATTCGCTCGACCTTTATTACGTATGGCAGATGTCCTCTTCCAATAAGGACGAGGAGATGAATATAGATACCGAAAATGCGCTCGGCACCAAGAATACCGCCGGTAAATTCGGATATAAGACGGATATGGGCGAAGCGATTTACGGCGTCCGATTCGAGGCGGTCGAGGGCTTTAACGGTATTGAGATCCAGGCGAAAGACGCTTCAAACGAAGGCGCGACCGCAAAACTCACGGTGACCTTGTATGCGGAAACCGGCGAAGCGTATTCGTACGTGATCGAGGCGCTTTCGACCGAGTGGCACAGCTACAAGATCGCGTTCGCCGATATGGCGCTTGCAGAAGGGTATTTCGGTTCGGCGGAAGTCCTTGCGAGCGATAACATCATCGGATTCTCGATTTCTCTGCAATACTACTTCTATTCGAATATTCTCGGCGCAAAGGTTGCGAATCCGAAGTATATTGCGAACAACTACGTGTTTGTGGATAATATTCGCTTTGTGATCGTGGACGAAACCGTCGTGACCGAGCTTACGGATAAGATCCTGCCGACGGCGGGGAATAAAAAACTTGCGCTCGTTTCGAATTTCGACGAGGATGATGCGGAATCGCTTGCTTGGGACACGACTTCGACCGCTCCCTATGCGGACGTGTCTTTGACCGATGCGACCGCTTCCGGAAGCGGACAAGCGCTTTCGATGTCTTATAAGACGAAAATGGACGCGGTTTCCTACTTCACGAACGTTAAGATCGATTCTTCCGTGGATGCGAACGGTATTTCCTTCCTTATGAAAGGCGACCAGTATTCTGCGATCGCATACGTCAACCTTTTTATCAATCAGAACGGAACGTATCAATGCCGCGTTGAGTTGAACGGTATTTCTTCTGATTGGACGCAATACAAGATCGGATTCGACGCGTTTACAGACGCGAACGGCGGATCGTTCCATATGGAAAAGGAATACGTACCGTATATCAATAAAATTTCCGTTGCGGTGAAGAGCTTTGGCGGAAATTACAATGTTTCGAGCGTTCTCCTCGATGATCTTTATCTCGACGGAACGATTACGACGACAACGAACACAGCGACGGCTTACGGCGCATAACAGCAAAGAAGGACATAAAGATGAAACTGAAAAAATACGATAAAAATCCTATATTGACAGCAAAAGGCGACTCTTGGGAGGGACTTTGCGTGTTGAATCCCGCTGTGATCTTTGACGATACCGAAGGGCGTTTTAAAATGTTGTATCGCGCCGCGGGAAACGATCTGACACACCACATCTATCTCGGCTTGGCGGAAAGCGAAGACGGATTCAACTTTACGAGGATGTCGGACGATCCGATCCTCGCGCCTACCGCGGGTGGCGCGGACGAAGGATGCGTGGAAGATCCCCGTTTGATTAAAATGGGTGATTACTTCTATTTGACGTATGCTTCGCGCACATTTGCGCCGGGGCAGTATTGGAGAAAGGATTGCGGTTATTTCGGATTTAAACCCGAGAACGGTCCGACGATGCTTCTCCATAACAACAGCGTGACGCATCTTGCGATCAGCCGCGATCTCAAAAATTGGAAAAAGCTCGGAAGAATGACGGATAGCAGGCTCGACGATCGCGACGTCTATATCTTTCCCGAGAAAGTCGGCGGAAAATTCGTTCGTTTATCTCGCCCGATGGAATGGTGCGGCAAAGGGTTCGAAAACGAAAATCCCGCGATTTGGATCGCTTTTTCGGACGACCTTTTGGAGTGGGATAAGCCCGAACTTCTGATGCAAGGCAAAGAATGGTGGGAAGACGCGAAGATCGGCGGGTCCACGCCGCCCGTCAAATGTAAATACGGTTGGCTTCTTCTGTATCACGGCGTTGCGAAAAAGGACGGAGGTTATCGGGTCGGCGCGGTGATCTTGGATGAAAAAGATCCGAGAAAGATTCTCGCGCGCACCAAAGACTTTATTATGGAACCGGAATTCCCGTTTGAAACGGACGGGTATTATAACGGTTGCGTCTTTCCGACGGGAATCGCGCTGAAAGACGGAACGCTTTACGTTTATTACGGCGCCGCGGACAAGTACGTTTGCGCGGCAACCGCGCCTTTCGAGGAATTTTGCGAAAGCGTGTATCAAGAGGGGAAATTATGAAAAGAGTATTCTTGGCATTGTTTTTAACACTTTCCGTGCTCGCGGCGGCGTTCCTTCCGGCTTGTTCGGAAAAGGGTAGTTATACGTATACGCCGACGCCCGCGACCGCGCGTTTTATGACGAATACGGAAGGCTCCGTCGTAGAGCTTGCTTCCGGAAAAGAGGCAATTTCGGAGAACACGCTCTTCTATAAGACGACCGTAAACGTCGGATCTTTGCTCACGGCGCCCACGACTGCTCCCGAGAGAAAGGGCTATAACTTCATCGGTTGGGCGATCGACAAAGAAGGCAGCGCGCTGTTTGATTTTACGAAGCCCGTTTCGGGAAGCGTGAATCTTTACGCGAAATGGGAAAGAAGCGAAGAAGCCGAAGAGGACGATAGTTACGTCGAACCCGTGTTGACGTTTACGGAGAAGATCGACGAATCCGTTCCTTTCGCATTAAAAGGCGTTTGCAACCAACCGATCAAAAACGGAGCCGTATCTTTAACGACGGCGGGAATCGCGCGTTTGACGGCTTCTTCAGATAACGTGCGCGAACTGTTGAACTACACGAGATCTTCGCAAACGGCGATCAAGAGCGCCGTCTATGCGACGGGCATCGTTACCGTTACGTATGCGACGGGCGGCGTGGATCAAACGCCGATCGAAGTTACCGTCAACGACGTGACTTCGACCCTTGTCGTTACGGATGCGGAAGGTTCCTCGATCGGCGTTGCCGGTTTCGAAACGAAGGCAAAAAAGTACGAAGCGGCTTCGTTCGACTCGTATAAAGTCGTTATGGGCGGTTCGTCCTCGATGGAAAACTGGTCGGATTCGACGGTTAAAATGGCGCCCGTTACGACGAAAAACGTCGGTATCGGCGGTTCTGCTTCTTATCATTGGTTGAATTGTTACGCCGACCGTCTGATTATCCCTTATAATCCGCGCGCCGTCGTTTTGTACGTCGGTATCAACGATATCATCAATTTCCATAAGACGGGTGAGCAAACGGCGCAAAGCCTGATTCAACTGTTCGAGCATTTACACGATTGTTTGCCCGACGCAACCGTTCATTTCATCTTGATTAATCACGTTCCCGGCTATTATGCGGCGAATAAGACTGCGATCGATAAAGCAAATGCAGGTGTAATCGAGTATTCGAAAACGCATTCGTATTTGAAAATCATCGACGCGGGCACCGTTCTCGAAAAGGATTCAGGGAAATACTCCGAAGCGTACTTCTTAAACGACGGATTGCATATGTCGCAAGCAGGCTACGTTTTATGGGGCGCGGAAGTCAGAAAAGCCGTTATCGCGGACGACAAGGAGCGTTATGGGAGCAATTGAGCATAGAGTGGATATGTTCCGCTATGAGCCGGAACTGCAAGCCATTATAGCGAAACAGGGAAGAGAATGCGACGTCTTGTTTTACGGGAGCAGTACGTTCGGCATTTGGAAACAGATCGAAGAGATCTTTAAAGATTATAAGGCGATCAACGCGGGATTCGGCGGCTCGACTTCCGACGAAGCGTTGTTTCATTACGAGCGTGTCGCAAAGCCTTTTGCGCCGAAGATCGTCGTTTGGTATTACGGGGATAACGAACCCGTTTGCTCCTATACGGCGGAAGAAAGCAAAGCTTTGTTTCTCGCAACGTGGGAAAAATTCCGAAAGGATTTCCCGGGCATTAGGATCGTTTCGATTGCCACGAAAACGAGTTTCGCTCGCGACGGGTATAAGGACTACGTGCGCGAGATGAACGATTGGCAAAGAGCGCAAGCGGAAAAATTCGATTGGTTGACCTTTATCGAAACCGCCGATCTTTGCAAAAACGAGAAAGGTGAGTATATTTTCGAGAATTATCTCGACGATAAACTTCACTTCGGCCCGAAGGCATACGCCGTGATCGAAAAGAGGGTCAAGGCTGTCCTCGATTCGTTATGCGCTTCGTAAACGAGGAGGATTCGGTCAAAGCAAAGAAGAGGATCCAATCGCTCGTATGGTTATATACCGCGATCTCCGTCCTTTTTGTTGCCGCCGCGCTTCTCCTGTTGTTCCTGTCGCCGGATACCTATTGGGTGTTTATGGCGCTTGATATTCTGCTGACAGCGGCGTTCGGCGGCTATTCCGTATACTTCTTCACGGTATCGTTGTTTCTCGCGAGGAAGAAATACGCTTGGATCGAAAAGATCCTTTCCGCTCGAACCGAAACGCAATTCGCCGTTTTCCGAGAGGAAGAAGGCGTTAAAACCGTCGACGGAGTTGAATTTCATGCGTACATCTTTCTTGTGAAAGGAGATGAAAGGGAGTATAAGACCTTCGACTCCTTTGCGTTCGAAGAAGGAAAACGCTATCGGATCGAATCGGGCGCGGGTGTCATCGTCGAATCGGAGGAAGAGAATGAATAGCTATTTCAAGCAATCGTTGTCTTCCGAGTGGGTCAAATACCTCGTTGTGATCGTCCTTTCCGTTGCGATCTGGGTCGCGGCGTTCGGGTTGTATCACGCGCCGAAAGAGTATGAAAAGATCGAGATCTTCTTTGCCGGAACCGTAAAGGATTATTCTTTTGAAAAAGATGCGGCAAAGAGCTCGTCTGAAATAAAAAAGGTTGAACTGACGTCATGCAGTCCGTCCGAGAATACTTTTTATCATAAGTATTCCGTGGTCGGGTTGAACGGCGGCGACATCGTCCTCGTTCCGCTTTCGATCGCCGAAAAGACGGATTGCGCCGCAACGTTCCTGCCTTTAAACGGGATTGGAGAGTCGTACAGTCAGGGTGATGCGTCGTACGGCGTCTTCCTTCCGGATAGCGCGATTTCCGCGCTTTCCCGATATTTCAAATTCGGGGACGAGAGGTACGTCGCGTTTGTCGTTGCATCGTCCGTGAACGCGGGAAAATTGACGGATCACGCGATCACGTTCGTAAAATGGTTGGTGGAGTATGTTTAAGCACAAGGAATTGAAAGCAAAGACGGAAGACGCAGCGCTTCCGAAAAACAGGAAAGAACTGTTCTTAACCGTGATTAAGGATGATTTTTATCTGCTCGCGGAAATCAGCGTTCTTCTTTTCTTGTTTTCCTTGCCGCTCGCCGGTGCGTTTGCTTTTGAACTTACGCTTCTTGCGCACGTTTCGAACATAACGGCGCAAAAGGTGTTTTCGATCTGTTTCTATTTGGGCTTGGCAGAGATCCCATTATGGGGCGTTCGCTACATCGGGCGTTACGCCGCATTCGGCGTTATGAAAAGGAGAGCGCATAACGAAGGCGGCTACGTAAAGGAAGTGTTCTTTGATTTTCTGAAGAGCGGAGCGCTTCGCGGCTTTGCGATCGGAGCGATCCTCGGGGCGGTGATTTTCCTTTGGCAGATCGGGTGCTCGTTTTTGCTTTCTTTTTCCGATAATTCGTTGCTGAAAGGGCTGGGGATCGGCGGAGCGACGCTCGTGTTTTTGATCGTGTACGGCGCGGCGGAAAATTTTCTCGCGGGAGACGTGTTTTACGAGTTGACGTTTGTGGGGTCGTTAAGGAATTCCTTTTCGTTTTGTTTCGCGGGATTCCCGCTTGCGACGGTGCACTTTTTGATCAATATGGCGTTGCCTTTGATCTTGACTTTCGTCAGCTATTTCAGCTTGATCGGGATCGGGCTCGTATGGGCGCTTTGGGCGGACGGCGTTTCCTGTTTTGCCGCAACGCTTTACAGTCATACGCTGTTTGATAAGTATATAAATTCGGTGTACTATACCGACTATATAAATAAAGGACTTTCGAGAGAAGAAAAGGAGAGAAAGGATGGCTGATCTGTTACTTGAAAACATTTATAAGGTCTATGAAGGCGGCGTTCGCGCCGTGTCCGATTTTAGCCTTAAAATCGCGGACAAAGAGTTTATTGTGTTCGTAGGACCTTCCGGTTGCGGAAAAAGCACGACGCTTCGCATGATCGCAGGTCTTGAGGAGATCACCTCGGGCAGTTTGTTTATCGGCGGAACAAAGATGAACGACGTGGAACCGAAGGACAGAAATATCGCGATGGTGTTCCAAAACTATGCGTTGTATCCGCATATGACCGTATTTCAAAATATGGCGTTCGGACTGAAACTGCGTAAAGCGAATCCGAAGGAGATCGAAGATCGCGTAAAGAGAGCGGCGGAGATCCTCGGTATTACCGATCTTTTGCAAAGGAAGCCGAAGGCGCTTTCGGGCGGTCAAAGGCAGAGGGTCGCGCTCGGTCGGGCGATCGTTCGCGAACCGAACGTCTTCCTTTTGGACGAACCTCTCTCCAATTTGGACGCGAAATTGCGTGTGCAAATGCGTTCGGAGATCACGAAACTCCATAAGAAACTCGCCACCACCTTTATTTACGTCACGCACGACCAAACCGAAGCCATGACGATGGGCGATCGGATCGTCGTTATGAAGGACGGCCTTGTGCAACAAGTCGACTCTCCCGCCACGTTGTACGAACAGCCGAGAAACGTTTTCGTCGCAACTTTCCTCGGTTCTCCGCAAATGAATATCTTTGAGGCAACGCTCGAAAAAACGGGCAATAAACTCAAAATCGTCTTCGGAGAAGGGCAAAGCGCCGAATTCTCTCCGACGAAAACCAAACAGCTTGCTAACGATAAATACATTTCGGATAAGGTTCTTTTCGGTATTCGTCCCGAAAACATTATGCTCGGTAAGGACGGAATCAAAGCGAAAGTGGACGTCGTCGAACATCTTGGCAGCGAAACGATCGTATATGCCGAAGTCGCGGGACTCGAGAAAAACGTCATCGTTAAGATCCCGACGAATCACGAGATCGTGGACGGCATGGAAGTCAACCTCGTGTTTGATATGGAAAAAGCGCATATCTTCGATTGTGAGACTAAGCAATCGGTCATGGGCGTTCCCGACGTGAACCGCATTCCCGCGAAAGTCGAAAACGATCAATTGATCCTCGGGAAGGAGACCTTTACGCTTCCCGTAAAGGTGCGCGAGCGTTTCTTCGATTTCACGGTGCGCGATCTGACCGAGATCCGCGTTCCGTCGAACGAAGTCTATCTCGAAGAAATGCCGGACAGCATTTCGGTCAAAGCGACCGTTGATTTTGTCGTTCCGGGAAGCGATCAAGACGCGATTTATGCGTCGACCGATCTGTCGGACGGACAATTCGTTTTCCGTTTGAAAGAGGCTAAATTTAAACCGGGAGAAGAGATCACGGTTTTTGTTCCGTTCTCGGATATTACCTTCCATTCCGCGGATGGGTTGCGCTTGAACAGCCGTGAAAAAGTTTCGGAGAACGTTGCGCCTTGCGTCGTTTCGACGAAAGAAGGAACTTCGACCGTTAAGATCGGCGGAAC
>DBVY01000025.1:0-3120 GCA_002308575.1 Christensenella sp. UBA1252 | reverse complement strand
TCCGATAAACTCGACTTTATGTACGATAGCAAATACGCAAAGAAGAACGAGATCGAAAGGGAGATCAAAGAAAACGCCGTGACGGCAAAAGCGTACGATGAGGACAGACTCGGAGATAAAAACGCGGTTTATTGCGCGGTCAAAGGTTTCCCCGATTACGTGACCGCCGTTCTGCCTGCGGATTTCTCCGTATATAAAATGCCGGTTTTTAAATTCGTAATCGGAAAAGACGCTTTCGAATTGATTAAATAATCAGCGCGTAACGCAACGCGATTTCGCAATTATATTACAACATAAAAGAGGGACTGAAAATGAGAAACGTAAAAGAACTGTATGAGATTTGGAAGAAAAGAGTAACGGAAAAAGAACTTGCGGACGAATTGACCTTGATCTCAGGCGATGAGAGCAAAATCTCGGACGCTTTCTATCGCGATCTGGAATTCGGAACGGGCGGACTTCGCGGCGTTCTCGGAGCCGGAACGAATCGAATGAACGTTTATACGGTCGGTAAAGCGACGCAAGGTCTTGCAAACTACGTTCTCGCGCATTATAATGGCGCAGAAAGGAAAGTTGCAATCAGTTATGACTCTCGCATCAATTCGCGCCTTTTTGCCGAAAAGGCGGCGGGTATTTTCGCGGCGAACGGGATCAAAGCGTTTATTTACAAATCGTTAATGCCGACGCCTTGTTTGTCTTATGCCGTTCGCAGGCTCGGATGCTCGGCGGGCGTCATGGTGACCGCTTCGCATAATCCCGCGAAATATAACGGCTATAAGGTTTACGGATCGGATGGATGCCAGATCACCGAAGCGGCCGCGGCGGAGATCCTTGCCGAGATCGAACGGACGGACGCTTTCGAAGACGTGAAAAACCTTTCTTTTTCGGACGCGCTCAGCGGCGGTGCGGTCGAATATATCAAAGACGAAGTTTTAACGGAATTTATCGAAAGGGTAAAGCAAGAGTCTGTCGTAAAAGGTGAAACGCTCGATCGTTCGGCGAAGATTGTGTATTCTCCTTTAAACGGGACGGGTCTTGTTCCCGTAACGCGCATTTTGAAAGAAACGGGGTTTGAAAACGTCGTTGTTGTAAAAGAGCAGGAGCAACCGGACGGGCATTTTCCGACCTGTCCGTATCCGAATCCCGAGATCCGCGAAGCGCTTACGCTCGGACTTCAATATGCGGAAAACCTCGGTGCGGATATTTTGATCGCGACCGATCCCGATTGCGATCGCGTCGGTATCGCCGTGAAGAACGAAAAGGGCGAATTCACCCTTTTGACAGGAAACGAAACGGGCTTCCTCTTGATCGATTTCATCTGCCAAATGCGCCTGAAAAACGGAACGATGCCCAAGAATCCGCGTATGGTCAAAACGATCGTTACGAGCGATCTTGCGGAAATGATTGCAACGAAATACGGCGTAAAAACGATCAACGTATTGACCGGATTTAAATATATCGGCGAGCAAATCGGTCTTTTGGAGAAAAACGGCGAAGCGGATTCTTATATTTTCGGATTCGAAGAGAGCTACGGCTATTTGACGGGCTCTTACGTTCGTGATAAAGACGCGGTGGACGGCGTGTTTATGATCGCGGAGATGTTCGCGTATTACAGAGCGAAAGGCGTTTCGTTGCTTGATCGCTTGCGCGCGATTTACGCCGAATTCGGACATTACGTTTCCACGCTCGAATGCAAACAGTTCGAAGGAGCGGAAGGCTTTGTTAAAATGCAGGAGATTATGAACGAATATCGCGCCGCGAAGGAAGTCGAAGGCAAGAAAGTCGTTTCGATGAAGGATTATTCCTTGGGAATCGACGGTCTTCCGAAATCCAACGTCGTAAAGTTCGTTTTGTCCGACGGCAGCACGCTCGTTGCGCGTCCGTCCGGAACGGAACCCAAACTTAAAATTTATCGTTGCGCGATCGAAAAGGAATGATCGTAAACCAAACGAAAAGGACGCCTTGCTGGAACAGTAAGGCGTTTTTTCTTGGTTTTTAAGAAAAAACGATCTTTGATCGGAAAAATCGAGTTAAAATAAAAGACTAAAACGGAAAAATGGTTTATAATTGAATTACGAAAGAAAAAGAGGTCGCTATGTTGGAATTGAAAAACGTTTCCTTTTCCGTTACGAACGAGGAAGAAGGAAAAGAAATCATTAAAGACGTCAGTTTGAAAATCGAGAAAGGAAAAACGATCGTCATTACGGGGCCGAATGGGGGCGGAAAATCCACGCTTGCCCGTATCGTTATGGGGATCGAAAAGCCGACGTCAGGCACGATTTTGTTCGACGGAAAGGATATAACCGATCTTTCCGTTACGGATCGGGCGAAGCTCGGAATTTCATTTGCTTTTCAGCAACCCGTTAAATTCAAAGGATTAAAAGTCCTCGATCTTTTGCGCCTTGCGAGCGGAAAAAGATTATCCGCAGGCGACGCTTGTGAATATTTGTCCGCAGTCGGTCTTTGCGCGCGTAATTATATCGACAGAGAACTCAACGCGAGCCTTTCGGGCGGTGAATTGAAGCGCATCGAGATCGCGGAAGTTATTGCGAGAAACTCTCGTTTAAGCATTTTCGACGAACCCGAAGCGGGGATCGATCTTTGGAGCTTTTCCAACTTGATCAAAGTGTTCGGCGACATGAAAAAACGGAATCCGGATGGAACGGTCGTTATCATCTCCCACCAAGAACGCATATTGAATATAGCGGACGAGATTATCGTCATCAAAAATGGGAAAGTCGATCGTTTGGGAAGCAAAGAAGAGATTTTTCCGTCCTTGATGAAAGGGGACGATCTCGTAGGCAATTGCCCGAAAAACGCGTAGGAGGCAGGTATGAAATTCGATGAAATACAACTTCGTCTTCTCGAAGAGATTGCCGATCTGCACGGCGTTCCGGAAGGCGCTTACAACATTCGTTCCGATTCCGAAGCGCTTGGAAGAAGAAGCACGGAACATATCGTTATTACTCCGAAAAAAGAGGTTTCGGGCATCGATATCACGATTGCTCCGGATACGAAAAACGAAAGTGTTCACATTCCCGTCGTTTTGACGAAAAGCGGTTTGAAAGAAGTTGTTTACAACGATTTTTACGTCGGAGAAAACGCGGACGTTTTGATCGTTGC
>DBVY01000016.1:34644-34859 GCA_002308575.1 Christensenella sp. UBA1252 | reverse complement strand
ATACAAACTTTTTTCTTCGCGGGTTTCCTCATCGGGCGCTTTGCGCCCTTATCTTCCATATTCTTCATAACAAACTCCTAAAAATTTTGATGATCTCAGAAGGGAAGATCGTCCTCCGTGACCGCAGAACCGATACGGCCGCCTTGCGGACCGCTGACGGGAGCGGGAGCGACGTCCCCTTCCATGCCCTTGGTGGAAAGGAATTGTACTTCGTC
>DBVY01000016.1:5561-34622 GCA_002308575.1 Christensenella sp. UBA1252 | reverse complement strand
GAGCCGTCGTTCGCGTCGTACGAACGGGTTTGCACCGAACCCGCAACCGCGGCTTTGCTGCCCTTTTTCAGGAACTTACCGCAGTTTTCCGCCTGCCCTCTCCAAACGATGACGGGAAGGAAGTCGGTCTCGGTGTTGCCGAAACGCCTCGACACCGCAAGCGTAAACTTGCAAACGGGAATGCCGTTGTTGGTGCTCGATACTTCGGGATCTTTGGTCAAATTACCGATTAAAAATACCTTATTCATAATTTCCTCCGATTACTTTCTCGTTACCAAAAAACGAATTACGTTTTCATCGTTTCTCATCTGACGTTCGAGTTCCGCGGGAACTTCGGGCGCAGCTTCGAAATTCATAAGAACGTAATAGCCTTCGGTCTTGTAATTGATGGGGTACGCGAACTTTCTCATGCCCCACTTGTCCACGGTGCTGACAGAGCCGCCCAGATCGACGATCAATTGGGAGAACTTGTCCGCCGTTGCCGCTTTGACTTCGTCCGCAGCTTCACCGTTCAAGATGTACAAAACTTCGTACTTGTTCATTTTTACTACCTCCTTTTGGACTGATTGACCTTTGCTTTTCGCAAAAGTAAGGATACTTGCGACCCGCGCAAGTAAAATCATTATAATTTATTATTATATAATTGTAAAGCGTTTTTTCAAAAAAACGGCGCTTTTTTAACTGTTTTATTCATTCTTCCTTGACTTAAATGCCTTAACGGCGATATACTATTTACTGAAGTGAGATACCTCTGAAACACGAGGAATTGAAAGTGCTTTATGCAGGATCAGGCTCACTTCTTTTTCTTTTTCGGCTTACGATATGCGCGCTTCTTATAATCCTTCTTCAAATGACGAACGACTGACATATCATCTTTTGAAAAGCTCCAATCCAAAATGGATTGCGAATAATATTTTTTATTCTCTGTAACAGGTTTAACTCGAATATACGACTTATCCGTAGACTTCGAATCAGGATTTTTTCGAAGTTCGATCTTTCGTTCCTTATCATCAGGATTCGATGTTAATCCAAACGACTTATACTTTGTTTTCGTTTCCCCAAAGATATAAGCAGGGTGCCCTATGGCTGAAGGACTGTTATTCTTCCGAAACTCATTTCTCGGCGTATACTTTTTCGTGTATCTACGTTTCCTTGCCATAATCACCACCGCCTATATCGAGAAGCTTTCGTCGAACGAAAGCCCGAAGATCCCCGATCCTCTTTATTCTTTTTTAAAATATGGCCTATCGCCCGGAACGGTAACAAAAGAATAAACAAAAGAAGTTTAAGGATCGGAGAAAAGAGATAAAGTAAAACACCAAGAACAAAAAGTCCTAAAACAATCAAAAGAATCCACAAGAAATCTTTCAACTCATCGGAAAGATCAAATGTAGTTTGTGTTTGTGCTAAAGGATCCAAAGATCCAGTTTGCTTGTTGTCTACGACTCCAAGATTATACTCTTTCCCTTGCGATTTAAAATGAAGGCGAAGAATTATAACGTCGCTGATACGAGTACGATGAACTGTATAACCTACAACAGGAGGCTCACCCCAAGAAGAAGCTGTTACAGGAGTTTCACAAAACCGTAAAACCCATTTTTGCGATTCAAGAGCTTGTTTTGCTTCAGATGAAAATTCGGTATTTGTAGATACCTTAAAAAAGGAATTGTCAAACCAAACTTGAATATCGTTTTCTTCTTCAAAAAGTTCGACAACCGATTGAATTTCCTTAAAGTCATAATTATCACCAAACAACCCCAAATTTTGAGAATGACCTACATCGGCATATAAAGTTTTTAGAGGCTGTACAACAGCATCAGAAAAATTATTGTCTATTCCAATAGATAAAGGGTAAAGACGGCGATGCATCGAGCGGTTTAGCGCCGTGCGCGCCGTCGCCCTTTATCGTTGGGATTAGCAGTTGCTAAAAATATCCCAAACTGATATCGGGTGTTGAACGGTAAATTCGTTCAACCCTTAATGGCAAAAGAGGGTAGAAAAAGCCCGCAGTCAAGGGAAGAAAGAAAAATATTGCGGTAAGCAACTGCATTAAGGAGCATTATTTTTCTGACCCTTGACGGCGAGGCTTGCCCTACCCTACAAGGCTTCAGAGGAATCCCCAAGGGTTAGGGGCAGCTACTGGGGTTTGACAAAAACTCCGCTTTGTGATAGCATAAAGAGGAAGGACGGTTGGACTACCGCATAATTCTTATGTTGAAGTAGAAGCAGAAAAATTTGATCGTGATGGTGATAAATTTCACTCTCTTCATAGTCTGACCTCCTTTTTCTTTTGCGAAAAATCGCAAAGAGGGGTTTCGTCAATAGGGGGATTCATAAATGCGAAAGACGGGAACGAAAAATCTGACGTACACGCAACGCCTACAAATTGAGACGTTGAACAACGCCGGACATTCGAAGAAAGAGATTGCCGAGGTTATCGGCGTTTCTCTGACTACGATCTATAACGAACTGCATCGAGGAGAGTGCGAACTGCTTGACGGCGGAACTTGGGAAACGTATAAGAGTTATAGCGCGTACATAGCGGAAGAACGGTATCGCTTGAAATGCACCGCCAAAGGCTCGCCGCTGAAGATCGGTCATGACTATGCCTTTTGTGCTTACCTTGAGAAGCGTGTCAACGAAGATAAAATTTCGCCCTGCGCCGTTCTCGGAGAGATCAAGCGCTTGGGGCTTCCGTTCACGAGCATATCGAAGACGACGCTGTACCGGTATATCGAAATCGGTATCTTCGCGAATATCACGCTCGCAAAGCGTAAGCCGAAAGGGTATCGGAAGACCGTGATGAAGCGCGCTCCACGAGGCGTGAGCATTGAAAAGCGCCCCCAAGAGATAGGGAGCCGTCAAACGTTCGGACATTGGGAAATGGACTGCGTTTGTGGTCCGACGAGATCCTCTCTCCTTGTTCTCTCGGAGAGATTGACCCGTAAAGAGATTATTTTTCCGATGTCCGACCAAAAGTCGGAGTCCGTGATCCGATGTCTGAACGTCCTCGAACGCCGCTTCGGAAAGCTGTTTCGCTCGGTCTTCAAGTCCATCACCGTAGATAACGGGTCCGAGTTTTCGGACCATCAAGGAATAGAGCGTTCGATTTATCGCGGCAAACGTACGCAGGTGTATTACTGTCACCCATATTGCTCGTCGGAGCGTGGTACGAATGAACGGTTAAACCGTGAGATCCGTCGCCTCGTTCCGAAGGGCAGCGATTTATCGAAGTACACCGTCGAAGACGTGCAGCGTGTCGAAGACTGGGTAAACGCTTATCCCCGTGAGGTCTTGGGCTACGCCACGTCCCGCGAACTTTTCGCCGAGCACTTGAGCCGTCTCGCCGTTACCTAACGAACAAACGAAAATATCATCTTTCGTTATAGCGGATCTTCGATCCGCTTTCTTTGCGTTTGCAGGCTTCGAAGTCAAAACGTCTTTTCCCGTTTTATGTTCTCTTTGGTGACCGTCTTACATCGCTTCTGCGGCAGAATTCTGCCGCAGAAGCGTTCGTGCCACCTTTCATTCTATCTTTTTTTAATCTTTTTGAAACTTTTTCAATAAATTATCTTGACTTTTCAAAAAAACGGCGCTCGCCCTCGATTCCCCGTTCGGCAAGCGCTTTTTCCGCCCGAAAACCCCGTTTCGGATTCGGATCAAACCTTCTTTTTATCTTCTTCTTCGATCACACGCGCAATCTCTTTCGCGGCGCTTTCCGCTCTTTCGAAAGACGGATGCTCGGTCATTACGCGGATCAGGTTTTCCGTTCCGCTTGCGCGCACGAGAACGCGCCCCTTTTCGAACGCGCCTTTGATCTTCTCGGCGGTTTCGCGAACTTTCGAGGAGAGCGCGGCGGTTTTATCTCGAACGGGCACGTTCAACAAAACTTGCGGATAGATCGTAACGGACGGGTCGGGCAGTCTTCCCTCTTCCTTTTGAATCTTCATCAGCGCGATCCCGACGAGCAATGCGTCGCCCGTCATCAAAAGGTCGCCGAGTACGATATGCCCCGATTGCTCGCCGCCGAGATTTAAGCCTTCCGCGCGCATCGTTTCCACGACGGCGGCGTCCCCGACCGCGGAGCAAACGGCTTCGATCCCCTTTTCGGACAAGCTCTCCAAAACGCCGCTGTTCGTCATCACGGTCAGCGCGACCTTATGCCTTTTGAGTTTGCCTCTTTCTTTCATGCGACACGCGAGCAAATATAAGATCTTGTCACCGTCCAAGATCTCGCCCTTTCCGTTCGCCGCGACGATGCGGTCGCCGTCCCCGTCCAACGCGAAGCCGAGATCCGCGCGAACGGCAAGCACTTCTTTCCGAAGAACGGACGGAAACAGCGCGCCGCAATTTTCGTTGATCTTCTCCCCCGTGTGCCGCGCGTTCCGAACGAAGACCGTCGCGCCCGTCTTTTGTAAGAGATCGCGAAACGCGTAGCCCGCGCCGCCCGCGAGATCGATTAAAACCGAAACGCCGGAGAGATCACCCGCGAAGGACAGAAGAAAATCTTCGTATCGAGAGAGCGCCTCGTTTTCGACCTTCGGTTCCTCATAAGCGAGCGGGATTTCGGCTTTCGCCATCGCCTCTTCGATCGAAAGGCGATCTTTTTCCCCGAGTTTTCCCTCGCGCGAAAACACTTTCAAGCCGTTGTGCTCGGGCGGATTGTGGCTCGCCGTCACCATCACGGCGAACGGTTCTTCGCGTTTCGTCAAAAGATAATAGAGGGCGGGCGTCGTTACGAGTCCGACCGAGCGCGCGATTCCTCCTCCCGCTTTAACGCCCGCCGCAAGCGCGGACAGAAGCGCGGGCGTGGAAACCCTGTTATCCCCGCCGAGCAAAACGTCGCCCCGACTGCCAAGCGCGACTCCAAGACGAAACGCCGTTTCGTCCGTTAGCGTTTTTCCGTAGATCCCTCGCACGCCGTCCGTGCCGAAAACCGATTTTTTCATATACTATTGTATGCCGCAGAGAAATCCTTGCGTTCCGATCTTTGGCAGACGGCGCGCGCCGCGCATATATTCTATCGTTGCAAGGAGGGGGCTATGTGCGGAATCGTCGGATACGCGGGCGAAGAAGAAGCCGTTCGCGTACTATTGAAAGGACTGAAAAATCTTGAATACAGAGGTTACGACAGCAGCGGCGTGGCGATCGCGGACGGAACGCATCTCTTTCTCGAAAAGAAGGCGGGCAGGATCGAAAACCTCGAACGGGCGATCGACCCGAACGCCGCGAAAGGAACGTGCGGGATCGGGCACACGCGTTGGGCGACGCACGGCGCGGCGACGGACGAAAACGCCCACCCGTTTTTCTCGCGCTACGCGAAATTCGCGGTCGTGCACAACGGGATCATCACGAATTATCTCGCGCTGGCGCGCTTTCTCGGCGAACGCGGCGTCTTTTTAACTTCGGACACGGACAGCGAAGTCGTAGCCCATTTGATCGATTATTATTACACGGGCGACGTTCTATCCGCGACCCTGCGCGCCGTCAAAGACCTGAACGGTTCGTTTGCGCTCGGCGTCGTCAGCGTCTACGAAAAAGACGTCGTGTACGGCGTCCGAAAAGACAGCCCCCTCGTAATCGGGCGGGGAAAAAAAGGCAACTTTATTTGCTCCGATCTTTCGGGAATATCCGAAGATTGCGAAGATTTTTACACGCTTGCGAATGGGGAGATCGTTCGGCTCACGCCGCGGGAAATTCGCCTGTTCGGGTTCGACGGAAAAGAACGTTCATTCTCTTTCGAAAAGACGAGCGGCCTCGACCTCGCGAAAAAAACGGAAGGCGCCGAATCCTTTATGCTTTCGGAGATCCGCGAAGTTCCGACCTCGCTCGCGATGACGATCGAAAGCTATCCGGAAGAAGAAATGAAACGCCTTTTAAGCGGAAAAATCGGGAGATTTTGTTTGATCGGATGCGGCAGCGCCTATCACGCCGCCCTTCTTTTCCAAGCCGCCATGCGCGAACTGTGCGGCGTTCGAACAGAAGCCTACGTCGCTAGCGAATTTCTGACCGAACGATGGGATCCGAGCGGCGATCCGCTCGTGATCGCGGTCAGCCAAAGCGGAGAAACGGCAGACACCCTGCAAGCCGTTCGAAAGGCGAAAAGCGGAGGCGCGAAAGTTTTATGCGTTTGCAACGTGCGCGCGTCTTCCCTCGTGCGCCTATGCGACGCCGCCTTGATCACCCGTTGCGGCGTAGAACGCGCCGTAGCCGCCACGAAGACCTACGCCGCCCAAGCGATCCATTTGCTTCGTTTAGCCTTGACTTATGCGGAAATATCGGGAAAAATGAAAAACGAAGAACTTGCGCTGTATAAAAAGGAACTTGCGCTTTTACCGGAAAAGGCGCAGGAAGCGATCGAGCTCGAAGGCTACCTTTCGGACGTCTGTTTGCGCGTGCGCGATGCGGAAGCGGTGTTCTTTCTCGGCAGAAACGCCGACTATTACGCCGCGAAAGAGGGCAGTTTGAAGCTCAAAGAGATCAGCTACGTCTATTCCGAGGCCTATCCGTCGGGCGAACTCAAACACGGAACGCTCGCTTTAATGGAAAAAGGCGTATACGCGTTTATGATCTCGACGAATCCCGCCTTACACGAAAAAAACGCCTCCTCCGTTGCCGAAGTAAAGGCGCGTGGCGCGGGGGCGATCGCAGTTACGAACGAAAGCGCCGCAGGACTTTTCAACGCCGATTACGCGATCGCGATCCCCGACTGCCCTTTCGTGTTTTCGCCCGTGATTACCTGTATCCCGATGCAATTCTTTTCCTATTTTACGGCGAAATACCGCGGTTGCGACACCGATAAGCCGCGCAATCTCGCGAAATCCGTAACTGTCGAATGATCAAACCGCAGACATCAAATGCGCGTTGCGGAGCGACGGATCTTTGATCTTTGCGTTTACGCATTGCGCGAAGGAATCGAGGTGCAACCCTTCGTAATCCGAAAGCCCGCGACGGCGGATTTCCTCGCCGATGAGTGCGTTCACGCGGCGGAAACGACTGCGTTTCTCGATCGCTTCTCCGACCGAATTCCCGGTCGTCAGCAGGCTCTCGAAATCTTCTTTGAGCGAGGCGAAGGTCGGCAATTCGATAAACGCTCGGAACACCCATTTATAGTAGGGCATATATTGCCCGTCCAGTAAAAACGCGGCGTGCATCGCGTGCTTCACGTACTCCACGACCGCAAGTTGCGCGCCCGCGAGATCGCCGCGCAGAAGCAACCTTTCGTAATTATAGAAAGACGCTTGCTCCGCCGCCGACAGCGCGCCCGCAAGCTTTTTCAAAAAGACGTCCTCGGGGAAAAACGCGAGCTTTTTGCGAACGTCCGTGATGAGTCCGAGTTCGTCCGAAAAGACCTTTCCGTTCGTTGCTTCCAAGAGATAATGCTCGGGGATTTTAAGCCAGTCGCCGATCGAGAGATCGCCTTCCGCATTCCCGACCTTGGAGAGAAAAAAGTCCGCCGCGCGCACGACGCCCTTGCGCCCTACGTCAAACGAAACGTCCTTATTGCGTTTCAACCCCATAAATTCGTCCGGCAGTTTCGCATAGGCGCGCTCCAAGCGGAACGCCGTCTTTCTGTCCACGACTTCTTCGGGCGGCAAAAAGATCGTAAAACCCGGTTCGAAATCGTGATCCTTGGAAAGATCGTCGTCGTAGCCGTAACATTCCGAACCGCCGCCGATCAAGCCGACCGCAATCACGCTTTTCAGCTCGGGGAATTCATCCTCGATCATCTTTTTGCCGAATTCTCCGTAATACTTTTCCGCGATTTCGAGCCCCGTCATATCTTTCCTCCGTAGATCTTTTCCGCTTCCGCTTTGAGTTCGGAAGCCGTCATAAACCAACCGTAATAATCAAAGACCGTCGCGCATTTTTCGCAGACGAACGCATAGTTTCCGTTCTTCGCGAGTCCCTCTTTTTTCAGGAGCTTTTCCGCCTTTTCGAGGTGCGCTTCGATCTCTTCCGCGCCGCCGTCCAACCCCTTTTCCGCTTCGCAAAGCGAGGCGAGGTTCAATTCGGTGATTGCCTGCTCGGGCTCTCCGCCCTCGACGGTTTCGATAACGGAAAGCGCAAGGCGGTAGGTTTCTCTCGCCTCGTCAAAGCGTTTCAGATCGACGAGCGCGAGCGCGAAATTGTTGTAAAGCCCCGCAAGGCGTTCGTCCGACTTTTCGAGTTTTTCCTCGTAAACCGCTTTCGCCTTTTCAAACAAAGGAATCGCGCGCGCCGCCTGCCCGAACGCTTTATACACGGTCGCGGCATTCAACTGCGCCGTCGCCGCGCCGACGGAGGATTGAATGCCAAGCTCTTCTATCAAAAACAGCGCCCTTTCCGCCGCGGCGATCGCGTCTTTTTCTTTGCCGAGCTTGCGATACAAGCCCATTTGCTCTTCGCTGAGGCTGAATTGACCGCGTTCGTCGCCGCCGATCCTCGCCTCCTCGATCCAATACTTCAAATGGCGCTCCGCGGACGCGAAGTCGTTATGCGAAAGGTATTCGTCCAATTTTTCGATCACGCGGCGCACGTCGATCGGCTTGACCGCGTCCTCTTTATAGGCGTCCGTGCAAAACGGGCATTGCGGATCGGTGTAATCGGTAACGTCCCAATCGAAATTCCTTTCCGTCATTACTTGCCTCCTTCCGTGATCGCGCGCGCAATAAACGCGGCGTATTCGCGGGCGACGTTGACGCCCGTGACCTTTTTGATCAAAGCGAAATGGGCGTTCGAATTGACTTCCGCCACGAGATAGCCGCCCTCTTTTTCCAAGAGATCGACGCCGGCATAGCAAAGCCCGAGCGCGTTCGCGGCTTTTTCCGCCGTTTCGGCGAGAGCCTTTGTCAGTTCGACCGCTTCGCCCGTGCCGCCGAGTTCGGCGTTCGCGCGGAATTCGCCCTCGTCTTTTGCGCGGCGGCGCATCGCGCAGATCGCTTTTCCGCCGATCACGATCACGCGAAGATCGGTACTGCCGCAATCGATAAATTCCTGATAAATATGTTTTTCGGGTAAGAGTTTCGCGCGAAGCGCTCTGAGTTCGCTTTCGTTGCGAGCGAGAAAGACCTGCCTGCCGAACGCGCCGTAACAATTCTTTACGACGATCGGAAAGCCGAGTTCTTCGATTACGTTTTTCAAAAAAGATCCGTCGTCCTCACCCGCGAAAAAGAGGGGCGAAGGAATGGTTTTGGGTTGGGAAAGATCCGTTTTCAAAAGCGCGATATGGGTCAGCATTTTATCGTCCGCCAAGCGGATCGCTTCCGCGCCGTTAAAAAGGCGCACGCCCTTTTCTTCGAGGAGCCGAGCGACGGCGTCGTCCTTATCGAGATACACCGCAAAAGAAAACGGCGCGTTTCCCTGCGCCGCGCCGTCCACGCGCATCATAAGATCGTTCGCCCGAACGAGGGGCGCGGAGAGTCCGAAAGACAAAAGCTCCCGCGAGATCGCGAGAGCGCCTTCGTCGCCGCCCCGCCAATAGGCGTTGACGACGACCGCTCCCTTACACTTGATCGATGTCATAGGGCGTGACCTGATAGACGTAATAGTTCAACCAATTATAGAAAATGAGGTTTGCCGTGCTCTTCCAACTGACGTTGACCGCATCGCCGCGCTCGTTAAAATAATTCACGGGCGGTTCGATCTTTTCGCCCTTGTTGAGATCGCGTTGGTATTCCTTCAAAAGGGTATCCCGATCGTACTCGGAATGCCCCGTTAAAAAGATCTTTCTGTCGTCGCGCGTTTTGAGGATCGAAATGCCGCATTCTTTTCCGCGCGCCAAAACGACGAGATCTTTGCAGGCGAGAACCGCCTCTTCGTCGATCGCGGTGTGGCGGCTCATCGGGATACAAAACTCGTCGTCCAACCCTTTCAAAAGAGGATCGAACGGGTTTACGGCGGCGTTTTTATAGATGCCGAACAGCTTTTTATCGAGCACGCGTTTTTTGATCCCGAAATGGTAGTAAAGACCCGCTTGCGCGCCCCAACAGATAAACATCGTGGACGTAACGTTCGTGTTCGCCCATTCCATAATGCTTTCGAGCTCTTTCCAATACTTAACGTCTTCGAATTCGATGGTTTCGACCGGCGCGCCCGTAATGATCAGCCCGTCGAAACGGCGTTCCCGAATCTCCTCGAACGTCTTGTAAAACTTCGTGAGGTGGGTGCCGGAAACGTGCGTCGGCGTGTACGTATCGGTTTTGATCAACGTTACTTTGACTTGCAACGGAGAGTTACTGACAAGGCGCAACAATTGCGTTTCCGTTTCGACCTTGGTCGGCATAAGATTTACGATCGCGATCTCGATCGGACGAATGTCCTGTGTGGAAGCGCGCACGTCCCCCATCACGAAAATATTCTCGTCGGAAAGTATTTGATACGCCGGAAGCGCCTTCGGTATTACGATCGGCATGGTTTCTCCTTTGCCCGTTCGGGTCTTATTTATCGAGCGATTGTTCGATATCCGCCAAGATGTCCTCCGCGTCCTCTAAACCGACGGAAAGGCGAATAAAATCCTCGCTGATGCCGCAATCGATCAGGTCTTGATCGGAAAGCTGGCGGTGCGTGGTGGAAGCCGGATGCAAAACGCAGGTGCGGCTGTCCGCGATATGGGTCAACTGGCGAATAAAGGAAAGGTTGCGAATAAAGTCCGCCGCCTTCGCTCTGCCGCCCTTTACGCCGAAGCAGACCATGCCGCCGAAACCGCCTTCGAAATACTTCATCGCCGGTTCGTGGTTTTCGTCGTCTTCCAAGCCGCAGTATTTGACCCAAGAGATATGTTTGTTCTTTTTCAAAGCGCGCGCGATAAAGAGCGCGTTTTCGCTGTGCCGTTTCATGCGGAGATGCAAGGTTTCCGAACCGAGGTTCGCGAGCCACGCGTTGAACGGGCTCGGGCAAACGCCGATATCGCGCATCAACTGCATTCTCGCCTTTAACGCAAATGCGGCGGGACCGCCCTCATCCACGTACACCGTGCCGTGATAGCTCTCGTCCGGCGTGTAGAAATCCTTATAGCGGGGGTTGCCGCGGAATTCGAAGTTACCGCCGTCTACGACCATACCGCCGACCGCGACCGCGTGTCCGTCGAGGTACTTCGTCGTGCTGTGGATCACGACGTTCGCGCCGTACTTAAACGGCGTCACCAAACAGGGCGTTGCGAGCGTGTTGTCGATGAAAAGCAAAATGCCGTACTTTTTGCAAATAGGCGCGAAACGATCGAAATCGAAGATCGTCATCGCGGGGTTCGCGATCGTTTCGCCGAACATCAATTTTGTCTTTTCGTCGATCAAAGCTTCGATCTCTTCGTCCGTCATCGAAGGATTGATAAAACGGCATTCGATACCGATCTTTGCGAGCGTGACTTTCAAGAGGTTGAAGGTTCCGCCGTAGATCGTCGGGAACGCGAGAATGTTGTCGCCGGCTTGCGCAACGGTCAAGACCGCGGAAAGGGTTGCGGATTGACCGGACGAGGTCATCATCGCGGCAACGCCGCCTTCGAGCGCGGCGATCTTTTCTTCAAACGCGGACGTCGTCGGGTTCGAGATGCGGGAATAAATGTGTCCGTCCTTCGGAACGTCGAACAGGTGCGCGAGTTCTTCGGGCGTGTCGTACGCATAGGTCGTGGATTGATAGATCGGGAGCACGTTCGCGTCTCCGGTCTTCGGCGTGTAACCCGCGTGTAAACAAAGGCTGTCTTTCTTCATGGTTTTCCTCCTACATTGCCCGCTCGGCTTCCCGTTCGAGCTGTTTTTCTTTCAAAGCGTTTCGCTTATCGTAATTGTGTTTGCCCCGCGCAAGCCCGATTTCGAACTTGACGAGGGAATGTTTCAAATAGATCTTCGTCGCGACGATCGTGTAGCCCTTTCGCTCGACGGCGCCGCGCAAACGGTCTATCTCTCGCTTGTTCAAAAGCAACGTGCGGTCACGCCGCGCTTCGGGGTTATAAAAGCTCCCCTTTTCATAAGGCGCGATATAAAAGTTTTCGAGGATCGCTTCGCCGTCTTTGATCGAAACGAAACTGTCCGCGAAACTGACTTTCCCGCCCCGAACGCTTTTGACTTCGCTCCCGACGAGCGCCACGCCCGCCTCGTACGTTTCGTCTATAAAGTACTCGTGGTAGGCTTTTTTATTTTGCGCAACGATCTTAACGTTTTCCATTTTCCTAAAAAAACGGGGGCAGTAAAGCCCCCGCAAAACGCCGATGATATTTCGATCAGAAAGGCTTTACGACGAAGAACACGACGGATACGACGAGCATCACCGCGCCGAGGATCAACGTCACACGCTTTAAGATCTGCTCTTTGCTGCGGCCTTTGTTTTTGCCGTAGAACGTATCGCTGCTGCCGCCGGAGATCGCGGATACACCGCCCGACTCTCCCTCTTGCATCATAACGACGACGATAATGGCGATCGAAAGGACCGTCATCAAAATAATAAGGACGTTTGCAATAACTTCACGCGCTTGTCTGGTGATCGCGCCGATCATAAAATCCAACATAGCTACACTCCTGCTTTTTTTCGTTTTATCATTTTATCATATAAAAACTATAAATACAACTGTTTTTCGCTGAAATTTGCGGCGAAAAGGAAATCCGAACGCGAGGGCGTTTTATCCGTGATCGCCCAGCCTTCGAAACAGGCGAAGCGCGATCACCGTTTTGTCGTCCGCGCCCGAAACGTAAGAAGCGTCCGAAAGAACGGCGTCCGAAACCGTCTGCGGATTGTTTGAACGGCACGTTTCCGCAACGCGCACGATCCCGTCGGCGCCGATCGCGTCCGTTACGCCGTCCGTGGAAAGGATCACGACGTCGCCCGCGGAAAGCTTCTTCCTCGATACCGCGGGGCGGATCTCTCTGAGGATCCCCAAGGGAAGCGCGCCCCCTTCCACGATTTCGCTCCCTTCTTTGCGGCGGATCACCGATTCGGGCGCGGACAACTTGATAAAATCCGCTTCGCCCGTTCGGAGATTGACGACGCACATATCGAGCGTTTGAAAGGATCCGTCGTTTCGGACGGTCAAAAGGCGGTTGATCAAGGGAAGCACGACCTTTTCGTCCACCCCCGTTTTATAGAAGTTTTCAACGAGCCCGATCGCGGCGTTCGCTCCCGAAAACGCCTCGTTGCCGCTCCCCATTCCGTCCGACAGCGCGATCATGATCTTATCGCCGCGAATGCGCGTTACGCTTTTGACGTCGCCCGAGCGGGAAGATCCGTCCTTCCGCAAAACGGATTCGCCGACGATCGCGTCGAACGCAGGAGCGCTTTCGAAAGAAACGGAGGCTTGCCCCGCGCCCGCAAAACCGACGCTTTCGAGAATCATCGGGACGCCGACCGCGCGTTCGATCGCCTTTAAGGCGCGCGGATTTTCGGCGTCCTTTTCGCCGACGGTCAAAGTGATCGAAAGATACGCGCCTTCCTCCACAACCATCGCGTCGAACGCCGCCACCCCTTCCGCCGCAAGCGAAGCGAGGATTCGTTTCTCGCGCTTGCCGTCAAAGGTAACGACGCGGCGCGTTTCCTTTTTCAAAACGTCCAAAACCCCCGCGATCCCGCTGAGCCCGACCGCCATCGCTTCCCTTTCTTCCCGAAGCGCTTTTCCCCTTTCCGTTTCCTCGGAAAGGCATGAAACGCCCTCGTTGAGTTCATCCAAGATCGTTTTGATCTTGTGGCAGTTTCCGCTGAGATAAGGCGAGATGTCCACGATCGTGGCTTTCCCCTTTTCGATCGCGCGGCAAACGGTTTCCTCGAAAAGCGCCGCCGTAGATCCGCCCGCCTGCTTCGAACAGTCCTTATATCCTTTGCACCCGTCGCATAGTGAGCGCGAGAGCGAATAGGCGATTCGCGCCGCGGCGTCCGAATTACGATCCGCCGAAACGTAAAAACACAAGCTCTCCGACGTCTTTTTGAGCGCGTCCGAAACGAACCCGAGCTTGCCGCTGAGATCAAGCCGCGCCTTGTTTACGACGCTGCGCGCCGAAACGCTCCCGCCCTTCCCGAACCGAAGCGCGACCGCGCCTATAATCTCGCTCGGCATAAACGCGGCGAGCGCGCCGCCCGAAACCATCAGCGCGAAATTATAGGGAGAAAACAGAGGGGCATACAAAAAGCACACGCACGCTTCCGCAACCGCCACGCTGAACGAACAAACGGGGCGCCGTTCTTTCGTAAAAAACGCAAGCGACAAGGCAAGGAGAACGGGAAGCGCGAGTAGCCCCGCGCCGGACTCCGCGATCGCGCCGAACGCGAAACAAATGACGAGAACGATTCCCTCTCCGCCGAGAACGGACAGCGAAGGCAAGAGCGCGGCGAGCAAAAAGTAGTACGGAGTCAGACCGAACGCCCGCGTTGCGTACGACCCCGCTCCAAGCGCGAACGACACAAGAAACAGCACGCATTTTTCGATCTCGCCGAGCGTAAATCTTCTCGATCGACGCGCGAAGGACGAACGAACGAGGAGCAGCGAAAAAATCGAGGACAGCGCGGCGGACGCAAGAAAGGAAACGTATCCGCTCACGGGCAAAAACGCGAGCGTAGGAAGATGGGCGAAAAAGCAAACGAGGACGGTTTCCGCCCCTTGGAATCTGCGCTTTTTGAGCTTGAAAACGAGCGCGCACGCCCCCGCTCCGAGCGCGACGAACAAAGCGCGAAGAAGCGCCGTGAACGTAAAAAAAGCGAGGGAAGACGCGGCGACGAAAACGGGCGCGGCGAGAAAAAAGCTCCACCCCGCCGACAGCGAAAGCAAAAACACGCCCGAATAAAAGGGCGAGAGCGAAAACGGCAATTCGGCGCGCGCCAAAAGATAGGTGAAACAGAATGCAAAGAAGGCGTAAAGCGCGCCTGTGAAAAATCGGTTTCTCATACCGCGATTATACCGCGCGAGCGATTGAAAAATTTCTCGAAAAGATCGCACTTTCCGATCATTTTGTCGAAAACGGAAACCTATGGAAAAAGGGCGCGCCGCGCCCTTTTCGTTTTTCTTACAAATACACGCGAATGTCCTTTGCGCCCGCCGTTCGGACGCGGATCACGAAGCACCTTACTTTCGGAGCGCAAGCGTCCGCTCCCCGAAAATAATGCCCGATATCGTATGCCAAACAGACGCGAAGAACACCCTTTTCTTTTTTCGTTTTCGTAACGTTACACGAGCGCGGATTCGTAGACGGAACGAAACAAACGATCAGCGTTTCCTTTTCGTAGTCGATCTTCGCCGTAAAAGCGGAAAAGCACTCTTTTTCCTCTTCTTCGTTCTTTATTACGTAAACGAGTTCTTTCGGCAATTCTTCTCCCCGTCCTAAATACACGTAACGAAATTTTCCGTCTTCACCCCGCATAAAATCCGACGCCGCGGCGGTTCCTTCCGCGACCGACGATTGCAGCGTATAGCCGTCGCGCAAAACGGTTCCGCGATATGGATTCGGCGCGCAAAGAACGATCGCGATCAGAAAAACGACCGTCAATCCGAAAGCGATGCACTTTTCGATCCGATCTTCTTTCATCTTTGCTCCTTGCCTTGCCGTAAATCCGAAAAAACACGGTTCTCGATCAGTCGACTAAATGATAAATATAATTCGGTCCTACGAATAACACTTCTTCTCTTACGCTCAGAATCCGCAATGCCCGAACGACGCTTTCCCTCGTCTTTTCTTTCAACTCGAGCCTTAACATCCTTTTGAAATTCTCGGTGAGTACGGGTTCTTCGGGATCTTCTCCGTTCTGTTTCTTTCTGACGTATTCGCCGACTTTTTCCGAAAAGTCTTCCACACTTGCGCACCCGATCTCCCGAAAGTCGGTTTCCGAATAGTTTTTGAATTTTATCGTTTCTTCCCTCGTAAGCGTTACGATCACCGAATCGCATTCAAATTCGGCTCCTTCCAAATCTTCTTCCGTTCGATAACCTTTTTCGTACGCCGCTTTCAATTCTTCTTCCGTTCGATAACCTTTTTCGTACGCCGCATTCAGTTCCTCTTCCGTCAAAGGTTCGTCCCGCCGCTTCGCTCCGCGATCGCATCCGAACGGCAAAACGAAGAGCAACAAAAAAATCGACGCCAAAGCAAGCAATTTTTTCCACATACGACACGCCCTCCTCCGAAAGATTCCCGTAATTGTATGATATCAAAAAAGCAATCGTTTTTCAATAACGATTTACAAAGAGTCGTTCAAATCGGAAATACCGAAATAGAGGCGAATGAAACGCTACGCGGTCTGTTCCTCGGATTTTTCTTGCGAAAGATTTCTCGAAAGCAGGCGATGGCTCGTAAGGTCGATCGAGAAGGCGCCGAGCGGCGCGGTGATGATGATCGAAAGCACCGCCGCCGTCAAAACGACACTGCCGCACCCCAGCCCCATCGAAAGCGGGATCGCGCCGAGCGCGGCTTGCACCGTTGCTTTCGGGATATAAGCGATCGCGCAGAACAAGCGCTCTTTTTTATCAAGCGGGGTTTTGATCAAAGAAAGGAAGACGCCGCCCATACGGAAGATCAAGGCGAGAAAGATCACGGCGGCGACGATCGCGCCGCTCTTCGCAACGTACGAAAGATCCACTTCCGCGCCGACGAGCACGAACAGAATGATCTCGGCGAGAACCCAGATCTTTTCGTACTTTTTCGAAAGGCGCGCCGAGCGGATCGGATCCATCGCGTTATACGCAACGCCGACCGTTACGACCGCGAGCATCGCGGAAAACGGAACGTACTTCCCGATCGCGTTTTCCATGGTTACGAACAGGAACGCAAAAGAAATCATCACGATGATTTTAACGGTGTCGCGCGTGTGGACGTGTCGGAAGAAGACGACGAGCCCCGCGCCGACGAGCGCGCCGACTCCGATCCCGAGAATGATGGAAACGGGAACTTGCCAAAAGATCCCGAATTCAAACGAACCCGTTTTCGCCATTCCGACAAGCGCGGTAAACGCGACGATCACGAAGATATCGTCCATCGACGAACCCGCGTTCACCATTTGCGGAACGGAATGCAAGGTTCCGTAGCCGTTTTCCTGCAACGCGATCATGCGCGGCACGACGACGGCGGGCGAAACGGCGGCGATGACCGTTCCGATGATTGCGCTTTCGAGCAAAGACGTGTGGATAAACAAGGTTGCGAACACCATATAACCGAGGATCTCGGTCAACGCCGGCACCATACAGAGCAGGATCGCGGGACGCCCGACGACCTTTAAATCTTTGAGGTTTAAGGAAAGTCCGGCGCGCGTCAGAATAATGATCAAAGCGGTTTCGCGCAGAGAAGCGCTGACCTCGAGAAGAGGCGGCGCGATCAGGTTCAAGAGGTGCGGCCCCAAGATGATGCCGACGAGGAGCATTCCGAGGAGAGGCGGCAATTTGATCGCCCGAAAGATCGATCCGAGGATCACGGAGGATAAAAGGATCAAAGCAAGACTCGTTAAAAAATCCATATCTTTATCGCGAGGGAAACGCGCATCCTCCTTTTTCGATTTGACGATTACAGTTTATTCCACTTGCCTTTCCTTGTCAAACGTTCGGTCAAAGTTGCCTTTCGCCTCCCCGTTTATATTTTTCGCAAAAGCGGTCTAAACTACCTAAAAACGATCGGGAGGCTCTTATGGACGCAATGACGGAAAACGAAAACAAACGCGTGTTCGCGGAAAACGAAGAAGAACTTTTAAACGAATGTATGAAATCGCTCGTGTATGGCATTCAATCTTTGGACGTCGTTGAAAAGACGGCGATCGGCGACCTGCGCTTATACGTCAAACAGCTCGTCGGCGAGTACGCCGCGCTGTGCGAACGCGTCAGCGATCAAATGAAAAAACTGGACGTGGAACCCGAAGCGTACGGCACGATGAAACAAAAATGGCAAAAGAAAATGGTAAAACTATCGATCTTCGGCGACAAAAGCAACAGCAACATCGCGGAAAAACTGATCAAGGGAACGAACATGGGGATCACCGACCTGACCCGCGCTTTAAACGAAAACGAGGTTTCGGTCAGCGACGAAACGGGCGCGATCGCAAAAGACACGCTCGCGATGTTTTCGGGCTCGGTGGAAGCTTTGAAAAAGTTTTTGTAAACTCAATGGATCTTTTTACAATGCGGGCAAAGATAAGCGCTTGCGGTCAGTCGGTTGATGTTGCGGAAATTCATTCTCGCGTCGGGTTCGACGATCTCTCCGCTCTTTTTTGCCTCGGGCGTTCGGATAAAATAACTGTTGAAATAGGGTAAGTTCTTTTCGGGGCAAACGAGCTTTTCGATGACTTGATTGCAGGACGGACAAACGTAACGCTCTCTGTCCTTATTCTTTTTCATCTTGCCCAAACAGAAGGGGCAAACGTCGAACTTCTCGGAAGAAAGGATCATGCCCTTTAAGAGGATCTGTTGCAAACGGCGGAAAGAATCGAGCTCGGTGATGCCGACGAGGCGCGCGCCGTCCGACGGGATCGGCGACAGGAAGACGACTTCGTCCGCGCCCGCTTTGTCTTCGAGTTTCGGAAGCGGACCCGAACGGCAAACGGGATAGAGCAAGATCGAATAGTCGATCTGATTGTGAAAGGTCAAAAGGAGGGCGCGAGAATCGCCGACGTCCGCCTTTTTGATGCGCAGTTTATAGCGATCGGCGGAAACGGAAAGATCGAGCGCGTCAAAGCATAAGGCTTGCCGCTCCTCTTCCGAGAAGCCGAAGTGCTGCAACGAAAACAGGAGCAGAATCTCCGAGAACCAAAAATAATCGTCGTTATCGAAGGGTGCCAGCGTCGAAAAATCCTCTTTCTTTCGGCTCTCGAAAAAGCGGTACAGCGAATAGATCTTTTTATAATCTTTGTCCATCGAGAGAATGTTCGTCTTATACAGTTTGGCGATCTTCTTATCCTTATTGCAACGATACACCTTTTTATACAGCCTGCCCGAGATCTTTTGATACAAACCGACGAGCGACTCTTTGAGCGCCGCCGCATCGTCCATATAGCGCCCGTAATTGCGGATATAACTCGTGTGCAATTTTCCGAGAACGATGTAATAATCGAGGTGATTGTTTCGATCCAAAATGTTGACGTTATGCAGTTTTTGGGTAATGATCAGATCATTTAAGATCTTGGCTTTGGCGCGAATATAGCCGAGGATCAGGTCGATCGTGTTTGCAAACACAACGTTTTCGTAAATCGAATAATTGTCTTGGTACGTTCGCGAAAGCAGTTTGCGCGGCTTGATGCCCTCTTCGTTCACATCCGCCCACAGTTCGGAATGGGATGCGACGTGATCGATCGACTTCGTGTTGATATAGCGAACGGACTCGACGGGCAATATTTCTTCGCGCTCGATCAAATGAATGATCGGCTTTCCGAAAATGCGGCTGATCGAAGGAAACGAGGCTTGCACCTTTTGCACGACGAGGGCGATCTCGTCGAAATCCGGCTTTTCGTACAGCGCATAGAGGTTCAAATTGCGTGTGCAAAAATAATCCAATTCGGAAAAATATACGCCGTCGTATTTTTTGACGAACGCCGCAAAAGACGAATACCATTCGTTCAGCGTGTCAAGATCCGGCATTTAGATATCCTCGTTCAGTTTCCGCACGAATTCGGCGCACTTTTTCAACCCGATCTCTTCGAATTGCGCCGCAAGCTCTTCTTTGTTTTCAACGGTCTTCCATTCCAACTTGGCGACGACCTTGCTGAGATAGATCTTTTCGACCGCTTCTCGCGTTACGTCCTGCCCTTCGAAACACGCCGAATAAATCTTTACGAAATCTTCGATCTGGCGCTCGATACGGTTGCCGAAAGACAGATTGTACGGCAAGAGGATCTCCTCCGCTTTTTGGATCTGCTTGCAATCCGAAAGATCGAAATGCTTCTTTTGGGTCGCGTCTTTGAACAATGCGGACAAAACGTTCGCCGAAAGGAAACGCGGTTGCATCGGCTCGTCAAAATCGACGATCTTCTTCGCGCGGCGGTTGAAGTTCATCGTGTTTGCGCGGTCGTAGACCTTGTCCGAGATCTCAAACGTGGACTCGTCGCGGTTCGCGGTTCCGATAAACCAAACGTTTTTCGGGATCTGCAAGGTCATATCGTTTTTCAACATTTTGTAGGGAACGCGCGCGCCGGATTCGTAATTCGCGATCTTAACGTTTACGAGTTTGATTTCGCGCTTATCTTCCTCGTTTTCCATCAAAGAAAGAAAATCGGAGAAATAGTATTCGATTCTGGACAAGTTCATTTCATCCAAAACGATAAAGGTCAGAATATCGGGATTCAGCTTGGCTTTATACAGATCCTGCGTAAAGCTCTTCGGAATGTACGTCTTCGAGAATTCGTTGTAATAGCCCAAAAGTTCGTTCTTGTCCTTCCAGCTCGATTCGACTTCGATGATCTCGCAGTTGCCGAAGACCGCTTCCGAAAAGATCTTGGGCAAGCTGGTCTTACCCGTTCCGCTCATACCCTGCAAGATCGAAAGACGGCTGATCCCAAGCCCCGCAACGAAAGTTGCGATATCTTCGGCGGTGTAGGACAAATGCAATCGAGAATTCTTGGCGTACTCCTTTACGAAGTGGACCAACGCGGGGAGCGAAGGCTCCGGGAACGCAGCCTGACGGCGCTGGGCGCGATCCGCGTTAAACGCGGCGGTCTGCGAATCAAGGAAGGTAAACGGCGGACATTGATCGATCGCAAGGGGTTGTTTCAACGCCTGCGTTTCCACTCTGAGAGGCGTTTCCGCCGTTCCGATCGGTTCGGAATGAGGCGCGGCTGCGGCTTTTCTCATAGGCTCGGGCGCCGTGGGGGCGCTGTAAGCAGGCGCTTCCGCCGGCATTTCAGCGGAAGGAAGAGGCGCGGATTCGGCGCGCTTGTTCCTCGCCGCGCGGATCTCCTCCGCCACCAAACGCGAATAGGGCTTAAACAGGAAAAGGGCAACCATCAACACAGCCGCCGCAATGAAGTAATATATCGTATCGGAATAAAACGCCCATTGCTCGTTCAGCGTAACGCCGTAATACTCAAACAGTTCGGCGAGCCTTTCCATATTGGCTTTTTCGATGTACTGATAGGACAAACCGAGCCCCGCAAGACCCGCCACACAAAAGAAATCAAGGGAAACCGAACAAATAAAGAAGGATTTGAACAGCCTTGAATTGCGGAAAAACGAAAGCAGGGTCAGGATCGCGGAAAGCGCGACGAGAATGATCACGGAAAGCAGAACGAACGCGAGGACCTGGAAGCTTTCGCCATAAGATTTATAGTGAGCCAACACGTCGTAGCCGCTGACTTTGATTCTTTGCGTATAATCGCCCGTATAATTGGCGATCAAGATCTTCGAGAAGATCGCAAGGATCGCGACCAACGCGAACAACAACACAAAAACGACCATCAGTATCCGAATCTCGGACGTCTTCCTCGTCACTTTCTCCTGCACTTCGCGATATCTCCCGTTCAAAACGGAATCCATCAGCATCAGCATCGCAAGCGCCGTGATGGGCAAGAAGGTCAACGTATAGTAAGTCGTATCGGCTTTGGGCTCTTGATAGAACAACACGACGTAGATCCCGACCAACAAAAACAGAAACGCGACCACCGCGCAGGATCCGACCACAAGACCCGTGTTTTTATTGAAGTTGTCGTTATTTTGAAACAGATACCTGAAATGCAGGATCGCGAATGCGACCGTCAACAAAAACGGAATCAAATGCGCCGCGAAAACGATCGGCCCGAGCAATTCGAACCCGTCCTCGGAAAAGACGTTGTAAATAAACTTGAAATGACCAACCTTTCCCGCCGCATCCACCGAAAAACATACGGGGATCGCAAAGATCAGCGCCTCGAACAGGATCGCCAAAGCAATAAAAAAAATGTTGCGGCGCTTGCCGTTGATCGACGGAAGTTTCCGTTTCGGCGTCTTGGACGAGCTCTCGTAATACTTTTCAAAAGCGGTCATCTTGTTATTATTTTCCATAATCTATCCCTTTTGCTTTATTCTATCATATCGAAAGCACAATATTCAAGTAATAATTAAAACAGCTTCCGCGCAAAGGTCGCGCAACTTAGGGAGTTTTTCTTGCAAGACCGAAAAAAAACAAAAAAACAGACGCCATTTTTTACGTCTGCTTCCAAATCCCAATCAAAAGGCTTTGGATATTGATGCGAATGCAAGGATTTATTAAAGCATCCTTTTCACGGAGCGGAGATGGGCTCCGGAGCAAATAGCGATTGATCATAAAGGAACAAGCGCGAAGGCGAACGAGCCGATCAACGCGCCGCCCCGCGAACGAAACGGCACTTTCGGAGCGAGCAAGCGAGAAAGCGCTACCGATCGCAATAAAAAAGCGCCCTACCGCTTTTGGGCGATAGAGCGCTTTGACTCGCGCGTCGGCGCATACTCCTTAGTACGTAACCGCGCGGAACCGAAAGCAGTAAACGACGCAGTTGCGCAATAGACAAAGCCCTTTATTATTCGCCGTCGTGGCAACACTCAAACTCTCGAAAGGCGGCTTCGTCATACGGAATCCCCGCCCTCTTATAATAATCCGCGATCGCGCGTTTGATCGCTTCTTCGGCGAGGACGGAACAATGCATTTTATAGGCGGGAAGCCCATCCAACGCTTCCGCAACGGCTTTGTTCGTAAGCTCCAATGCGGAAGAAAGCGGCTTTCCCTTGATAAGCTCGGTTGCCATCGAGCTGGACGCGATTGCCGAGCCGCAACCGAACGTTTCGAATTTAACGTCCTTAATGATATCGTCCTCGATCTTCAAATAGATCTTCATGATATCGCCGCACTTCGCGTTGCCGACTTCACCGACGCCGTTTGCGTCCTCGATCACGCCGACGTTTCGAGGGTTTCTGAAATGATCCATTACTTTATCGCTGTACAATGCCATACTCTTCTCCTTATTTCAATAAAAACGGTTTTTTGCCGCTGACTTTATCGCGCCAGATCGGCGACATATTGCGCAAACGCGCGACGACCTCGGGAACGGCGGCGAGCGCGCGATCGATTTCTTCTTCCGTCGTGTACTCCGAAAGGGTCAGGCGAAGGGAGCCGTGCGCGATTTCGTGCGGATGCCCGATCGCCAACAGGACGTGGCTCGGATCGAGCGAACCGGACGTGCAAGCCGAACCGGACGAGGCTTCGATCCCGTATTCGTCCAAAAGAAGCAGAAGGCTTTCCCCTTCGATCCCCTCGAAGCAGAAATGAACGTTGCCGGGCAGGCGGCTCTTTTTATCGCCGTTCAAAACGGAATGCGGGATCTCCGAAAGACCTTTGATCAATCTGTCGCGGAGCGCCGCGACCTTTTTCATATTTTCGGATAGGCGATCGGTCGCCTCTTTCAGCGCCGCCGCAAGCCCCGCCGCGCCCGCCACGTTCTCGGTGCCCGCGCGCTTGCCTCTCTCCTGCGCGCCACCCTCGATCAGATTCGAGAGCGCGATCCCCTTTCTCGCATACAGAACGCCGACGCCTTTCGGTCCGTGGAACTTATGGGCGGACAGGGACAGCATATCTATATGCATCGACGCAACGTTCATCGGAATATGCCCGACGGCTTGCACGGCGTCCGTGTGGAACAAAACCTTTTTCTCGCGGCAGATCGCGCCGATCTCCGCGATCGGGAGAACCGACCCGATCTCGTTATTCGCCGCCATCGTCGTTACGAGGCAGGTTTCCTCTCGGATCGCCGCCGCAACCTGCGCCGCGGTTATATTTCCTTCCGACCCGACGGGCAAATAAGTAACTTCAAACCCCTGCTTTTCGAGTTTCGCAAGGGTGTGCAGAACGGCGTGATGCTCAAACGCCGTCGTTATAATATGCTTCTTCCCCTTTCTCGCGCCGATCGCGCTCGCCGAAAGGATCGCCTGATTGTCCGCTTCGCTTCCGCCCGACGTAAAATAGATCTCTCCCTCGCTCGCACCAAGGCAGGCGGCAACTGCGGCGCGCGCTTCTTCGAGCGCCTCTTTCGCGCGCTGCCCCATCGAGTGCAAACTGGACGGGTTTCCGTAGGTTTCCTCGAAAAACGGCAACATCGCGCCGATCGCCGCACGGCTCATTTTCGTCGTTGACGCATTATCCAAATATACTTGCATAGACTACCTCTTTCGAATGATGGCATCATTATAACGCGACCAACCTACCTTGTCAATAGGTTAATAGCGATTGAAGAAAAATTATTAAAAAAAATCGGGGCGCCGCCCCGCGAACGAAACGGCAGTTTCGGAGCGAGCAAACGAGAAAGCGCTACCGATCGCAATAAAAAAGCGCCCTACCGCTTTTGGGCGATAGAGCGCTTTGACTCGCGCGTCGGCGCATACTCCTTAGTACGTAACCGCGCGGAACCGAAAGCAGTAAACGACGCAGTTGCGCAATAGACAAAGCCGTTTCATTACTTGGAAAGCACGGCGACGAGAGCCTTTAAAGTATCCAAAGAGGTTATCGCCTGCCTCCCCGCTTCGATCGCCGCGCGGCGAATCAGCGCGCCGTTTCCTTCGTGGACGCCGGAAAGGATCGCGCGCGTGTTGATCACGTACGCCGCCTTGCCTTCCTTGATAAAGTCCACGGCTTCGCTCTTTCCCTCGCTCGCTTTGCCGAGGTGCAGGGTTTCATAGCCTTTTTCGCGGAGATACTTGGTCGTTAAGCCCGTCGTGGCGAACGTAAAGCCCATTTCCGCGAGTTTGACGAGGAAGGGGAACGCTTCGTCCTTGTCCTCGTCCGCGAGGCTGACGAAGATCACGCCGCTCCGTTCGAGCTTCATACCCGACGCGATAAACGCCTTTTCGAACGCTTCGGACGGCGTTTTCCCGACGCCGATCGCTTCGCCCGTGGACTTCATTTCGGGCGAAAGATAAGAATCCAAACCGGAAAGCTTTTGGAAGGAGAAGACCGGCACTTTTACGAACCAGCCGCGATCCTTTTCCGCGTAGCCCGTATAACCGAGCGAGGAAAGGGTTTCGCCGAGAATGACCTTGGTTGCCACGTCCGCGATCGGGATCCCCGTCGCCTTCGACAGGAAGGGCACGGTCCTGCTGGAACGCGGATTGACTTCGATCACGTAAACGTCCTCGTCCTTCACGATATACTGCACGTTGAACAAACCCTTGATGCCGACCGCCAACCCGAGTTTCTCGGTGTAATCCAAAATCTTTTGCTTGACGGTTTGCGTCAGAGAAAGCGCGGGATAAACGGAGATGCTGTCGCCCGAATGGACGCCCGTGCGCTCCACAAGCTCCATAATACCGGGCACAAACACGGTCTTGCCGTCCGAAATCGCGTCCGTTTCGACCTCTTTGCCTTTGATATACTTATCGATCAAAACGGGCTTGTCTTCGCCGATCTCA
This sequence comes from Christensenella sp. UBA1252, assembly GCA_002308575.1. GTDB lineage: Bacteria > Bacillota > Clostridia > Christensenellales > CAG-1252 > CAG-1252. Next base: position 9,358 of record DBVY01000016.1, on the reverse strand, counting down.
ACGGCTTCGGTCAGATAGGAGAGCAATTCTTCCTTTTTGGAAACGATCATCATCGCCCTGCCGCCGAGCACGAAACTCGGGCGCACCAAAAGGGGATAGCCGAGAGCTTCCGCCGCCGCGACGCCCTCTTCGACCGTTTTGACCGCAACGCCCTTGGGGCGGGGAACGCCGATCTCCGAAAGCAAATGATCGAACAGGTCGCGGTCTTCCGCTCTGTCGATCTCTTCTTTGCCCGTTCCGATCAAGGGCGCGCCGAGCGCGGCAAGGGGCGCGGCGAGGTTGATCGCCGTTTGTCCGCCGAGAGAAGTGATCACGCCGACCGCTTTTTCGAAATCCAAAACGCTCGAAACGTCCTCGGGCGTCAGCGGCTCGAAATAGAGTTTGTCAGCCGTCGTATAGTCCGTAGAAACGGTTTCGGGGTTGTTATTAATGATGATCGACTCGTAGCCGGAGGCTTTGATCGTTTGTACGGCGTGCACGGTCGAATAGTCGAATTCGATGCCCTGCCCGATACGGATCGGCCCCGCGCCGAGCACGACGATCTTCTTCTTGTCGGTATGCACGGAATCGTTTTTGCCGGTGTAGGACGAATAGAAATAGGGAATGTATTTGCCCGTATGCAAGGTATCCACCATACGGAACGCGGGCACGATCCCCTTTCCTTTGCGGAAAGAAGAAACTTCCTTTTCCGTAACGTCCCAAAGCTTCGCGATGTACTTGTCCGAGAAGCCCATCTTCTTGGCGGCGAGAAGCTCGCTTTCGGAGAATTTCGCTTCCTTCAAGCGCACTTCTTCCTCGATGATCTTTTGGATCGAACGAATGAAATACGGGGTGATCAGCGTAACTTTCGAAACAGCCTCGACCGAAGCGCCGCGCGAGAGAAGCTCCGCAATCGCGAAGAAGTTATCGGCGCGGAAAACTTTGATATAGTCGAAGAGTTCCGCTTCCGTCATATCGTCGAATTTCGGGTGATAAAGGTGAGAAACTTTGACTTCGAGCGAACGCACCGATTTCAAAATACATTCTTCGAGATTACTGCCGATCCCCATGACTTCGCCCGTCGCTTTCATCTGCGTTCCGAGCAGGTTGGACGCCGTCGTAAACTTGTCGAACGGGAAACGCGGAAATTTCGCAACGATATAATCGAGCGAAGGCTCGATCGCCGCCGTGCCGCCCGCAACTTCGATCTCGGAGAGAAGCATTCCGACCGCAACCTTTGCCGTGACGCGCGCGATCGGATAGCCGCTTGCCTTGGAAGCGAGCGCGGACGAACGCGAAACGCGCGGATTGACTTCGATCAAATAATAGTCGTCCGAATTCGGAGAGAGCGCGAATTGTACGTTACAACCGCCGCAGATTTCAAGCTCTTTGATGATCTTGATCGCGCTGTCGTTCAGCATTTTGAGTTGTTTGTCCGTTAAAGTCAAGATCGGCGCGACGACGATCGAATCGCCGGTATGTACGCCGACGGGGTCGACGTTCTCCATGCCGCAAACGGTGATCGCATTGTTCTCGCCGTCACGCATGACTTCGAATTCGATCTCTTTATAGCCCTTGACGCTTTTTTCAACGAGGACTTGTTTCGCCGGAGAGAGCAAAAAGCCCTGTTCCGCGATCTCGACGAGTTCGTCTTCGTCATCCGCAAAGCCGCCGCCCGTGCCGCCGAGCGTAAACGCGGGGCGCAACACAACGGGATAGCCGATTTGCTTCGCCGCCCTCTTCGCCTCTTCGACGGAATAGGTCACGACGGACGGAATGACCGGCTCGCCGATCTTCTCGCACATCTCTTTGAAGAGTTCCCTATCCTCGGCTTTTTTGATGCTTTCGCTCTTGGTTCCGAGCAATTCGACGCCGTACTTTTCGAGAATGCCGCTCTTTTCGAGCGCGATCGCGAGGTTCAGCCCCGTTTGCCCGCCGATGCCGGGAACCAAAGCGTCCGGACGCTCTTTCGCGATGACCTTTTCGATATACGGAACGGTCAACGGCTCCATATATACTTCGTCCGCCATTTGCGGATCGGTCATGATCGTTGCCGGATTGGAATTTACGAGCACGACCTCGTAGCCCTCTTCGCGAAGCGCGATGCAAGCCTGCGTACCCGCATAGTCGAATTCCGCCGCCTGNNGCCTGCCCGATCACGATCGGCCCCGACCCGATGATCAAAATCTTTTTCAAGTCCTTTCTTTTCATATCCTTTCCCCGTTTTGAGAAATCGTTTTTTGCTTTTCGCCCACCCCTACTCTATCCGCGGTAGCGGAGAAGTTTTTGCGCCATGCACATCTTACATTTGCGACGGCGGAGAAGGGGGCAGAGACGAGGCTCTGCAAGGAGGGATCAAAAAGCGTACTCTTCTCCTCGTACGCGTTTGATCGCGACGCAGCAAGAAACGAAGTATATGCCCCCTTATACGCCGTCGCTCAACGTAGCGGCGATGACGGCTTTTATAGTATGGAGACGGTTCTCCGCCTCATCAAACACAACCGAAGCGTCACTCATAAACACTTCGTCCGAAACTTCCATTTCGGGCAGCCCGAACTTCTCGTAAATCTCCCGACCGATCTCCGTTCCGAGATCGTGAAACGAGGGCAGGCAATGCATAAACACGGCGCCTTTCGCGGCGTTTTGCATCACGCTCTTCGTTACGCGGTAGGGAGAAAGATCGTCGATTCTCTCCTTCCAAACTTCTTGCGGTTCGCCCATCGAAACCCAAACGTCCGTGTAAACGGCATTCGCTCCGACGCTTCCCTTTTCGGGATCGGTTTCGAAGCGGATCTCGCCGCCGCTCTTTTTCGCAAGTTCTTCGCAAACGGAAACGAGCGCGGGATCGGGTCTGTACTTTTCGGGGCAACACGCCGTAAAGCGCATGCCCATTTTCGCGGCGCCGACCATTAAAGAATTGCCCATATTGTAGCGCGCATCGCCGTAATAGCAAAGGGAAATGTCTTCAAGCGATCCGAATTTCTCTTTGATCGTCATAAAGTCCGCGAGGATCTGCGTCGGGTGGAATTCGTTCGTCAGTCCGTTATAGGTCGGAACGCCCGAATACCGCGCGATATCCTCGACGATCTCCTGACCGAACCCCCTGTACTCGATCGCGTCGAACATACGGCCGAGCACCTTCGCGGTGTCCGGCAGGCTCTCTTTCTTGCCGATCTGCGAGCTTTTCGGATCGAGATATACGGCGTGCATACCGAGATCCGCCGCCGCGACCTCAAACGCGCAACGGGTGCGCGTGCTCGTCTTTTCGAAGATCAACGCGATGTTTTTACCTTGCGCGAGCGCGTGCGGAACTCCCTTTTTCTTATACTGTTTCAAAAGCGCCGCAATGCGCAAAAATTCTTCGATCTCCTCTTTTGAGAAGTCCAACAATTTCAAAAAATTTTTTCCGTACAATCCGTTCATACGCCCTCCTTCAAAACCGAAAGCAAAACGTCCAATGCTTCGTCGATAACTTCATAGGAAACGTTCAGAGCGGGAAGCAACCGCACTTTATCCTTCGCGGTCAGAAACAAAACGCCCTTTTTGAGGCAAGCGTTTACGACGGCGCGGCTGTCATACTCCGTTTTTACGCCGAGCATCAAGCCGATACCCGAAACGGAGATTACGCCCGCCTGCCCGATCAAACGCCCTTTGATATAGTCGCCCTTTTCGAAAACGGACCCTAAAAGCGCGTCGTCGATCCTGTTTACGACGTTCAAGGCGCCCGCGCAAACGACGGGATTGCCGCCGAAGGTGGAGCCGTGGTCGCCGGAAACGAGCACGTTTTCCGCTTTTTCGCCGATCAGGCACGCGCCGAT
>DBVY01000016.1:0-5479 GCA_002308575.1 Christensenella sp. UBA1252 | reverse complement strand
CCCGTCCTGCCGTTGCCCGTTTGCACTTCGTCCGCGATCACGAGAAAGTCTTTTTCTTTCGCAAGGCGGAACACTTCGTCCACGAAGGATTTCTTCAAAACGTTGACGCCGCCTTCTCCCTGAATAAATTCGAGCATGATCGCCGCAGTCTTATCGGTAACGGCGGCGCGAAGCGCTTCTTCGTCGTTCGCCGGCGTGTACGTAAAGCCCTCGGTAAAGGGACCGAAATGCTTGTGGAAAACGTCCTGCCCCGTTGCGGAAAGGGTCGTGATCGTGCGGCCGTGGAAGGAATTTACGAGAGTTACGATCTCGCTCTTTCCCTTTTCTTCGCCCCATTTGCGGGCGATCTTGATTGCGCACTCGTTCGCTTCCGCGCCCGAATTCCCGAAAAAAACTTTTTTATAGCCCGTCTTGCGGCAAAGAGCCTCGGCAAGGGAGGCGCAAGGGGACGCATAGTATAAATTCGAGGTATGTTGAAAGCGGTCGATCTGCGCTTTTACGGCATCCGCCCATGCGCCGTCCGAATAACCGAACGCGTTGACCGCGATGCCCGCGCCCATATCGAGATAGGTCTTTCCGTCCGAACCGACCGCGATCGAGCCTTTGCCCGAAACGATCTCCACGGGGAAACGGGCGTACGTGCCCGCGATATATTCTTTATCCTTTTCGAACGTATTCATAATTACTCCACAAACATCGTACCGCTGCCTTCGTCCGTCAAAAGCTCCATCAGGATCGAATGCGGAACGCGGCCGTCCATTATGATCGCCTTTTGCACGCCGCTCTTGATCGCGAGGGTGCAACACTCGACCTTCGGAATCATACCGCCCGAGATCACGCCGTTCTCTTTTAATTTTTCCGCTTCCGCCAAATTGATCTCCGGGATCAAAGAAGACGGATCCTTTTGATCGCGAAGCACGCCCGCGATATCCGTCATCATGATCAAACGTTTCGCGTTCAAAGCGCCCGCGAGATACGCCGCGGCGGTGTCGCCGTTGATATTATAGGTTTCGCCGTCCTCTCCGATCGCGACGGTGGAAACGACGGGGATATATCCCTTTTCCAACAGGTCGTGAACGGGTTTGATGTTGATCTTGACGACCTCTCCGACGTAACCGAGGCGCTCGTCCTTTTGCTTTGCGACGATGAGTTTGCCGTCGATTCCCGAGATTCCCATCGCTTTGCCGCCCTTGGATTCGAGGTGAGAAACGAGGGATTTGTTGATCTTTCCCGCGAGCACCATTTGCACGACGTCCACCGTTTCTTTATCCGTAACGCGGAGTCCGTCCACGAAAACGGGCTTCTTGCCGAGCTTATCCATCAAAGAGGAGATCTCCGGTCCGCCGCCGTGCACGAGCACGACTTTGACGCCGATCAACGAAAGAAGAACGACGTCCTGCATTACTTGCTCTTTGAGGTTCTCGTTGATCATTGCGTTGCCGCCGTACTTGACGACGACGATCTTACCCGTGTACTTCTTGATATAGGGAAGCGCTTGCGTTAAGACTTCCGCCCTTTCGTAATTCGATAAATTTTGCATAACTATCTCCTATCAGGTCCGATAATCCCCGTTGATTTTGACGTAATCGTAGGTCAGATCCGAGCCCCACGCCGTTGCCGAGGCGCTGCCGTCGCCGAACGTTACGTCGATCGTTATCTCGCTTTCGAGCAGGATCTCTTTGGCTTTTTCTTCCGAGAAATCCACGCCCGCGCCGTTCTTGCAAACCTCGATCGCGCCTTTCTTGCTGACGAACGTAACGCCGATCTTGGAAACGTCCACGTCCGCGCCCGAATAGCCGACCGCGCAGAGCACCCTGCCCCAGTTCGCGTCCGAGCCGAACATCGCGGCTTTGACGAGGCTGCTGCAAATCACGGCTTTCGCGGCTTTCTTCGCGTCCGCAAGGGTCTTCGCGCCGCTGACCTTACATTCGAGGAACTTCGTCGCGCCTTCGCCGTCCGCCGCAAGCGCCTTGCATAAGGTCACCGTAACGGTGTTCAGCGCTTTCATAAACGCGGCGAAATCTTCGTTTTCCTCTTCGATCGGCGCGTTGCCCGCAAGCCCGTTCGCGAGGATCACGACCATATCGTTCGTAGAGGTGTCACCGTCCACGCTGACCATATTGAAACTGCTTTGCACGTCCGTCGAGAGCGCCTTTTGAAGCATCTTCGGCGCGACTGCGCAATCCGTCGTCAGGAAAACGAGCATCGTTGCCATATTGGGATGGATCATACCGCTTCCCTTTGCGATACCGCCGAGCTTGACTTCTTTGCCGCCGACCGTAAAGGAAACCGCGACTTCCTTTTTGACGGTATCCGTCGTCATCATCGCCTCCGCGGCGAGCGCCGAGCCGTCCTTCGAGAGAGTTTCGACCAAGGACGGGATCCCCTCTTCAAAGGGTTCGATCGTCATTTGCTGCCCGATGACGCCCGTCGACGCAACGACGACGTCCTCTTTCGCGATTTTAAGCTCTTTCGCGACCAACAGCGCGGTTTGCTCCGCGATCTCGATCCCGTTCGCGTTGCAGGTGTTCGCGTTGCCGCTGTTTACGATGATCGCCTGCGCAAAGCCGTCCGCGATATGCTCTTTCGTAACGGTCAGGGGCGCGCCTTTGACGAGATTCGTCGTGTAAAGCGCCGCCGCCGCGGCTTTCTTCTCGGAATAGATCAATCCGAGATCGCGCTTCGTCCTGCTCTTTCTGATCCCCGCGTGTACGCCGCTTGCCGTAAACCCTTTTGCCGCCGTAACGCCGCCTTCGATAAATTTCATAATAGCCTCCGTTTAGATCGTAAGCCCGGTCGTTTCTTCCACTCCGAGCATCAAATTCATATTTTGCACCGCCGCGCCGCTCGCGCCCTTGCCGAGGTTATCGAACGTTGCGGTCAGTAAGATCCTTTCCTCGTTTCCGAACGCGGAAATCTCCATATCGTCGCGCCCGGCTTTTTTCGCCGCCGATAAAAACGCTTCGTCCGTGTCCTTATATCTAACGACGCCCTTTTGATAATAGGCGCGATAGATCTCTTTGATCGCCCCGAGATCCGCTTTGATTTCTTCCGCGAAAAGGGGAACGGAAACGAGCATTCCTCTCGGATAGGATGAAACGACGGGGATAAACGCGGGCGATTTTTCAAGCCCGCAGACCGCCTTCATCTCGGGCAGGTGCTTATGGTTTTGCGTAAGTCCGTAGGGACGGGGCGCAACGAGCGCGCCTTCGTCGTCCTCTTCATACTCCGCGATCATCTTTTTGCCGCCGCCCGTATAGCCCGTTAAGGAATAGGCGGAAAGAAGGGCGTCCTTTTGAATCACGCCCGCTTCGACGAGGGGCGCGACGAGCGCGATAAATCCGCTCGCGTGGCAACCCGGGTTCGCGACGAAACGCGCGCTTTCGATCTTTTCCCTTTGCCCTTTGATCTCGGGGAACCCGTAGGTAAAGGTCGGATCCACGCGGTGCGCGGTGGACGCGTCGATCATCTTCGAGCCGATCCCCGCTTCTTTCACCGCTTGCACGATTTCTTTCGCGGCGGGATCGGGCAGACAAAGGATCGTCAGATCGGAAGACGCGATCGCGTCGAGGCGCGCGCCAAGCACTTTCCTCTCCTCTTCTTTCAAAGAGATCAGCCGAACGTCCTCTCTCTTTTCCAAGCGACTCACGATTTCCAGTCCCGTCGTGCCGTTTTTTCCGTCCACAAAGATCTTAAACATTTTTTACCCTCTCGCGCAAAATCGCGATTTGCTTTTCCACTTCCGAAACCGCCGTGCCGCCTTCGCTCGTCCGCTTGTTCACGCAGGTTTCGAGGGCGATCGCCTCGTAAAGATCCTTTTCAAACAGCGCGTTAAACGCCTTGTATTCTTCGAGCGAAAGGTCTTCGAGCGTCTTGTTTTCAGCCGCCGCGGTTTTTACGATCGCGCCGGTGATCTTATACGCCTCGCGGAAGGGAACGCCTTTTTTCGTCAGATAGTCCGCGAGATCGGTCGCGTTGATAAAGCCTTCCTTCGCGGCTTGGAGCATCTTGTCCGTGCGCGCCTTCATCGAAGCGATCATCGGCGTCATAATCGTCAAACACGCTTTCACGGTGTCCGCCGCGTCGAAAAAGATCTCCTTATCTTCCTGCATATCCTTGTTGTAGGCGAGCGGAAGGGATTTCAGCATCGTCAGCATTGCGACGAGCGAACCGACCACCCTGCCCGTTTTGCCGCGGGTCAATTCCGCGAGATCGGGGTTTTTCTTTTGCGGCATAATCGACGAACCCGTCGTAAAGTCCTGCGAAAGTTCGATATACTTGAATTCCCAGCTGCTCCAAAGCACGAGTTCTTCCGAAAGGCGGGAGAGGTGCACGGAGATCAAAGAGAACGCCGCGAGGAGTTCCACGAGGTAATCCCTGTCCGAAACGCCGTCCAAACTGTTTTCCGTAATGCCGTCGAACCCGAGGAGCGAAGCCTCGAAACGGCGATCGGTCGGATAGGTCGTGCCCGCGAGCGCGGCGCAACCGATCGGCGAGAGGTTCAGCCTCTTCTTCGCGTCCTTCAAGCGGCCGACGTCGCGCAAAAACTGAAACGCATAGCAGCAGAGATGATGCCCGAACGTGATGGGCTGCGCGCGTTGGAGATGGGTGTATCCGCTCATAACCGCGCCTTTGTATTCCTCCGCCTTGTCCGTAAGCGCGCTGACGAGAGAAAGCAAAAGACCGATCGTTTCTTCCGCCGTCTTGCGGGCGAAAAGCTTCATATCCAATGCGACCTGATCGTTGCGGCTGCGCGCCGTGTGCAACTTTTTGCCGAGCGCGCCGAGCCTCTCGGTCAGCGTTTGCTCAACGAAGGTATGCACGTCTTCCGCCGTTTCGTCCACCGCCAAAGCGCCCGAAACGAGGTCCTCTTTAATGGAGAGAAGAGCGGACGCGATCTCTTTCGCTTCCGCTTCTTCGATAATTCCCTGTTTGCCGAGCATTTGAACGTGCGCGATCGAACCCTCGATATCTTCGAAGATCAACCGCTTGTCGAACGAGATCGACGCGTTAAAGCTTTCCGCCGCCCGATTGATCTCGCCGCTCGCCAGTCCTTCCCATAATTTAGCCATTATTTCTTCACCTTGCTTTTTACGAGCGCCTGCACCTTGGTCGGAAGACCGTACAGCGTGATGAAACCTTTGGAATCGGTTTGATCGTAATCGCTCGCGCCGAACGTTGCGATCTCTTCGCTGTAAAGGGAGTAATCGCTCCAAACGCCCGCTTTGATGATATTACCTTTATAGAGCTTCAAACGCACCTTTCCGGTCACCGTTTCCTGCGTCTTCGTTACGAAAGCGGAAAGCGCTTCGCGGAGGGGGCTGAACCATTGCCCATTATAGACGAGCTCGCCGAACGTGATCGAAAGCTTTTGCTTCTCGTGCATCGTAAGCTTATCCAACGTCAAGCTCTCCAACGCCTCGTGCGCCTTGTAAAGGATCGCGCCGCCCGGGGTTTCGTACACGCCGCGGCACTTCAT
>DBVY01000024.1:51083-65307 GCA_002308575.1 Christensenella sp. UBA1252 | reverse complement strand
AACGTAACCTCGATCACGTTGAACGCAAACGTTTCCGGTCAGTTGAGAGCGCCGAACGTAACGACCGTAAACCTGAATTATGACGTAAAGGGCGTTGCCGAATTCCCGAAGGTCACTTCGTTTACGATCAAATCGGGCATTAAGATCGGCGGTATCGTGATCAAGAGCGACGGAACGGTTACGAACAACGGAACGGTCACCGGCGTCGAAGATAAAAGCGGAAAGCTGACTCTCGGCGGCGTGGAATGCGGTAAGTATACGGGCTCCGGCACGATCGGCGGCGGAAATCTCGTGATCAAGGGAACGAGCAAGAGCACGATCGGCGGCGAAGTAAAAGCCAACATTTGGTCGAAAGGACCTTTGAAAATAACGGCGAACAATCTCGGCGCTTCCGGAACGTACGTGTATAGCGAGGGAAATATCGAAGCGGAAGGCACAACTTTCGATTCCGGTATGTCTTACATTCGCTCGTCCGGCGGTAATATGTATTTCAAGAATTGTCCTTCGCTCCCGTCCGTTCAGAATTCTTCGGGATATATCAAGTTCTCGAACGATTCGAGTCATGTGGGAACGATCAAAGAAGTCATTTCCACGGGAAAGAATATCTTGTTTGGAGAAAGCGCAAACACGAATAAGATTACCGTTACCGGAAACGTCGATTGGGCGGGCAGTTATACAACGACCAACGACATTATGGCAATCGATGGCTATCGGACGAACAACGAAGCGGTCGTTGCGATCAATGGTTACGTAAATTGTTACGGAACGGGTGACTTTTATAGTGTGTTTAATATCGGCGGCAATCTGAATCTCCAAAACACGGGCGTAGTAAAACTTGTAGGCGGAACCAGCGTCGGCGGTAACCTCTTTATCAATAAAGACGGTCAATCCGTCAAGAAGGTAACTTGGGAATCGGGTGCGTCGGTGGCAGGTTATGCGTTCGTTTACGGAACGAAGACCGGCGATTTGAAAACCATTGATATGAAAGGATCGGTCGGGCAAGATCTTCTCGTTAACAATTTTGACGTTGCCTGCGTATACGGAACGGTTGCCAAACAACTCGTCGGTTCTTCTTGTAACGACGTAACGTTAAAATCGGACGGAACTGTCGGTAGCGTCAGAATGCAACTTTCCGGCGGAAGATTCTATTCCTACGGAAAGATTAAAGGAAACATAAACGCTTATGACTGCCATATATGGGTCAAAGAAGGCTCGATCGAAGGAAGTGTTACGCTTGCTGCAAGCGCTGCGGATACTTATTGGTGCGAGCTTGGGCAGAAAGGGAAGACCGTAACCGTCAAGGGCGATATTAAAGTTCGCGGCCGTCTTGTCGACAATACGCATAACTACGGATCGATCTACTGCCTCGGAACCTATTTGGGCGACACCGGAAAAGAGTGGAACGACTGCGGACAAATCAACTTTACGCCGGAAAGCGGATGGGCATGGATCTTCTCGCCTTCGAACAAAGATCAAAACCAAATGAATTCCAAACTCGATATCGACGGTTGGCTTTTGATCTCAAATAAAGACGATTCGCATAAGATTATCTTTAATAACGAGATTTATTGTCAAGCGTTGACCGTCAATACGAATCATTTTGACAAAACGGGTAGCGCGGGAGATTACGTGCAATCCTTTTTCGGAAGATCTTCGGGATCCTATCGCGAGAATTGCTCGAATGGACAGCTGGCGGGTAGTTTGGATAAATCGTCCACGAATCGCCATTTGGTCGTCTTCAACAAACCCGTGTACGTAACGGAAGGCGACGAAGCAAAAGGATGTTGCGACGTCGTAAACGCGGAATTCGCAAAGGGGAGTATGCTCGTTACGGACGGACAAACCTGCTTGTCCTATTGTATCTTGTATTCCCAAGGATTCTCCGCGGATGACAGCGATCATAACTGGCATCAAGGTAATAACGTGGCGTATTACGATTCGAACGGTAATCAGGACGGCTCGATGTTCGTTCACTGTAAGACTACGTGCGCGAATGCGAACTTCTTTTGGAAGACGGATACCCACTCCAACGTATCCGTTTATAACGGGTTTACTTATATGAACGGCGCCTGTAAGTTCTATGGCATGTCGGGTAGCACCTCGACCGGTGTGAGCGGTTCTAAACTGACGAAACTTTTCTATTTCGGCTACGGGTTGGCGATGTACGGGTCCGGTACGGGCATTTATTCCAAACCCCCCGCCGTTGAAAAAACCCCGTCTGCCAGAACGATCATTTGGATCCCGAACGGCAGCCTCACGGTGAGTCCCGGCACGTATATCGGTAAAAACGTAACGAAGGCGGAGGTCACAAGCACAAGCACCGTCTATTTGGAAGCGAAAAAGAATTCGAGCAACCCGGGCGTTTTCGTTTCGAACGGTTCGGCATGGTTCTACGGAACTTGTACGTTGGATGTTTATGCGAAGACGCAAATCGTAGTTGACACGGGAAGCGTCGTAACGGTAAAAGATTATCAGTCCGCCGGCACGCGTTATTTCGCGGGATTGTACCTTTCCAAGGGATACCTGTTCGTGAAAAAGACGGATGGAAACTGGTACACGGACTATTCGACGGACGCCGACGATCTCGACGGTTTCTTCGGATATTTTAAGTGCAAAGAAAAGGGCAGGCATTGGTATCTTCTAAACGATGATACCGCGGGCGGATTGGATGATACCGCCTTTACGCCGAACGGTTCGAAATATGCGGCGATGTTGAAGGCGGAAATAAACGGCAGTACGACGCAAGATAAAAACGCTGCGTATTATACGCCGCGGACGGAATGTCCCAGTAGGATCGAGCCAACCGGCATCGACAATGACACTTCTGTGAAAGGCAAGATCACGAAGAACCCGATGGGGGCGTATACGGCTACGAGTTCGCATAAGCCTTCCGGTCGTTTGAGCCTTTCCGCGATTCCGTCGCAACCCTCCGTTTCCGGTTTGCAGGACGCGCAGGGCGGAGAAATGCCGAAATTGAAGATCGAACTTACGGTGGAATCTTGGCAAAAAGGAACCCTCAACATTCAAGGGTCGAATCCGCAGGCGACGGTTGTGAATAAACCTACGAGCTGCCCCTCTTTCAGCTATACCTTCGCGACGGCGAAAAGCGGTGGGTACGCAACGGAGCCGGCGACGCATGACGGAACGATGTTGAATGCGAAGCGTCCCGCGGATATTTGGACAAGTACCATTGCGAATAACTTCGACGTTGCGAACGATTCTTATTGGAATCCGCGCGTGATCCCCTATGCTTGGACATTACCTTACAGCGAAACGATGAATACGCCGGCAAGGCGCGTTTTAAGAGTTAAGTACGAGAAATCGACGGGTATTAATTTGAATTGGAGTAACGCTAATGTCACGGAAGGTGCAAACTCCTTTATGGTCGCGCAAAAAGCTTGGGATAAAAGTGATTTGAAGAGTTATATCACGAAAAACGTCGTCAGCTACCGTTCCTACTATAAGTCCGGTAGTAATTATTATACCTATTTCGACGCGATCAAGCGTCGTTCCACGTCCGGAACCGATCGTATTACCGATATGCTGATCTTCGAGAGCGGCGAGCTCGATTACGACGCGTTCGTTATGGGGCAAGGAGACGACGAAGCAAGTTGGGATCAAACGAAAGAAACGAAGGAAGTGCTTGAGAAACCCAAAAAGAAAAAGAGTTGGTTTAATCGATATGTTGTCGGCGCGGTCGTAACGCTGTGGACGGGCAGTATCGGAGCGGGCGTCGCGGCAGGTTTGCTGAGCGACATCCACGCCGCAAACAATGATTCGAAATGGAAATCGATCCCGCACTCCGGTTTGCACGGAAACCACAATAAAAAGATCGTCGGCGAGTACCAGCACGCTTGGTTCCAAGGCGGAAAGGAAGCCTCTTATGATATCGTTTGGTATTTCTTCACTTGCGAGGATCCCACGGATCCCTACGGAAGCGCGCCGAAGGATCTGCACGTCGTTATGCCGCAGGGCTACGGTCTTGAATGGTTCTACGACTCAAGCAACACGTTCTCCGTCATCGGAAAGGGCAGGGTCTTCCTGTACGTAACGAGCGGCGATACCCTTTACTTCTTCGGAAGTAACGCGGACGGCGTTAAACCGTTCGGAACGGTCAAAAAGGATAAAGTCGGCGATTATTATCAACCGCAACTCTATATCATCGGCGCCGGCACGAATATCGACTTCATTATGAGCGGAATGCCGTTCTATGCTTACGTGTATATGCCGTTCGGCTGGTCGAAGAAATTGTATGACTCGAATGGCACTTTAGGCTATTTGAATCAATGGAAAGATATCGCCGGCGCAAAAGACGATGACAGTACTACGAACGAATACTTCCAGTCGACATACTATACGAAAGATCATTCAAAGCGGGTGACGGACGTAAAGAGAAACGCTTTAACGCTCGGAATCGACAGCGGCGGCGCAAAGCGCGTGATCCTCGGCAGGTTCGTAACGGATAACTTCTATTACGTGCCGGAAACGAATAATAAGCTGACCTTCGTCAGAGCGGCTTCGCCCGATTTGTCGGACACCACGATTTACGGCAGAAGCATAGTGGAAAACAAAAAGATTAAATTAGGTGAAGGACATAAATATTCGCTATCGCAATTTTTGGAGTTACCCCCGGGCTTCAGTACGCAGATGTTGAACTGGAAATACGTCAATCTTAGAGTGGAGAGTTGATTATGAAAAAGTTGTTTATGAGAAAAAGGAATAAAAAAGGATTTACCTTAATGGAGGTCGTCGTCGCGCTTGCGGTTGTCGGGCTGATGTGTTCTCTTGTTCTTCCTTTGACGGCAAGCGCAATGAACTCTTTCAACGCCGCACAAAAGATGCGCGAGGTTGCCTCCGGCGCAAGCAAAAAGATGGCGAACGAAGGCTACGGTGTGAGCGGAAGCAAAAAAGCTCAGGAAACCTTGTACGTTACGATCGAGTATTCGTCCTTGAAAGTTAAGACCGAGAGTAAGTTGAATTTTTCTTCGATCAAAAACAATGCGGATAATTCGGGGAATAAGAATTCGTACGATATTCAAATCACCTATTACGACCTCGAACAAAAGAACGTAAAGGGCACCACGGAAACCAAATCATAAGGATTTCCGTAATAGAGAGGAGAAAATCGATGCTTTGGACAAGGTTTAAGACGGTAAAGAACAAAAGAGCGATGACGCTTGTGGAGATGATCGTGGCGATCGCGGTCACCGCCATTCTTGCCGTTTGCCTTTCCATGGTTATGTCCCCCGTTATAAAGACTTACGGCGTCAATAAAGCGCGCGCGGAAATGGCGGTCTATGCGGACGCAGTTTTGAACCATATGGCGAATGATTTTCGCACTGCGACCAATATTTTGGTTACGTCGGATAAAGACGGCAATCCGAATGCTTGCAGTTTGCCGGATCCCGAATTCATTTTCAATAATTATTCATACGTATATGTCTGTTATGCGTACTGTAATTGGCATGAGTACGAGAACACGAATGAGTATTACGTCTCGAAAGCAACGTATTGTATCGATTTTTCCAAAACTTATAAATACGTTTATCCCGCCCATTATAACGTAACCGAGGCAGAAGGATGGGAAGGTGTTTACTATAGCGCGTATCTGCAAAGTTTAAATCTAAAATTTAAAAGTATGTTGAAAGATAAAAACGGTAAAGAAGTGGACCATTGGTATTGGATTCAATGCGAAAACGCCGCCACGGCGACGGGTGGCATTCAGGTGGATGGAGATAAAGGGTTTTATATTCTGATCAAAAACAATCCGGATACGCTCGACGGTCAGCAGCACGGACAGATCATCGATATCCATCTTAAGTTGAAAAAGGGGAAAATCAAACACGAAGCAACGAAATCCGTCGTTTGCGAGAATATGGTCTTAAATAATACCGGCGTGCAAAAGGCGAATAAAAATGGGCTGTACGTAAGCGACCCCGCAAAAGTCAGCACGAGCGACGACATCAAAAACACGAATGCCTGCTTTCCGTATTATTCGATTTGGTTCGGAATCGGTTTGCAAAATGAAATGGTTTGATTCCGTGGATTTAAGCGTTTCGGAAAAAAAGAGAAAGGGAAAATGAGGTACTTCTTTGCTGCATTTATAACGATCGTTTCGCTTTTCATCGGCGGCTTTATCAGCCGCCTTTCTTACGCGCTTCCCAGAGGCGAAGCAGAGGAAGTTTGGGATCCAACTTGCCCTTGTTGCGGAAAGCGTTACGGCGCTGTCTATACGCTCCCGATCCTCGGTTTCTTCCTTTCTCACGGACGTTGTCCGCATTGTAAAGAAGCTCTGGTTCCCCGCGCCCTTGTGTCCGAGATCGTGTTCGGCGCCGCGATGCTTCTGCTCTTTCTCAAACTCGGTTTTTCCGTTTTGTTTTTGGCGTATGCAACGGTTTCCGCGCTTCTCTTGCTCTTGTCTTTGATCGACCTCGATATCAAGGAAGTTCCGCATTCGATTTTGCTTGCGATTTTCCTTTTCGGGGCTTTGTTTTTCTCTCTTTCTTTTTTCTCTTATGCTTTGACGCCCGTCCGTTGGTGGGAGCATCTCGTCGGGGCGTTTTCGGTCAGCCTTTTGCTTTTCGCCGTTATGATGTTTACGGGCGGCGGGATCGGCGGCGGTGATGTCAAATTGATGTTTTGCTTGGGCTTTTTGCTTGGCTATAAAGGGGTTATCGTCGCTTTCCTCGCAGGCATCGTTCTCGCGGGCGCATTCTCCGTATTTATGATCATAAAATACGGAAAAAGCGGGAGATTTCAGCTTCCGCTCGTTCCCTTTCTTTCCCTTGGTTTTCTCTTTTCCGTAACGTACGGGCATTATCTCGAAGATCTCTTGTTTTTCGTTGCGCTGTAAGAGGCGACAGAGCGGTAACATACCGGTGAAAAGCCGGGCGAGAACTTCGTTTTTTTTTCGGTATTTCGCGTAAAAAATACCCGTCTTGACAGAAGTTTATTAATGTGTTATAATATTTCTCGCGCGATATGCGCACGGGAGGCATTATGAGCAAACTTACTCTTGGTCAAATCTTACTTCAAAAAGGTTTCGTAAAGCCGCAAGATCTGAAACAGGCGAGAGAAGTGCAGATCGCAAATCCGCAAAAGAGTCTTGCCGAGATCTTAATCTCCTTAAACGTAACTTCCGAATTGAACATTCTTTCCGCGCTTGCCCAGCGCATGAACGTTCCTCTGATCGAGGGCGCGATCTTTATCACGGATACGGATATCATCAAACTCGTTCCTGAAAAAGTCGCTCGCAAGCATACGATCATTCCGTACAAGATGGATCGGAACAAATTGATCGTTGCGATGCGCGATCCGAGCAATATGGACGCGGCGGAAGATATCAAGATGGCGTCCGGTATGGATATCGGCTTCGTTTTGGCAACGGCGCCCGCGATCAACGACGCGATCGAAAAATATTATGCGAACGTGACCGCACAGAAGATGGCGGAAGACCTTTCGCAACAAGAGGCGCAAGAACAGGCGCAAATGGGAAATAACGAACTTGACGACAGGGTGGACAGCGCCCCGATCGTTAAGATGCTGAACACGCTCGTCCAACAAGCGTTCGTTACCCACGCCAGCGATATTCACATCGAGCCTTTCCGCGACACCGTTTTGATTCGAATGCGTATCGACGGCGCGTTGCAGGAATATATGAGAATCACGCCGACCGCGCACAAGAGTTTGATCACGCGTATCAAGATCCTTTCCAATATGAACATCGCGGAAAAGCGTATCCCGCTCGACGGCCGTTTCGATTACACGTTCGACGGCGAACTCATCGATATCCGTGTATCCACGCTTCCCACGACCTATGGCGAAAAAGCCGTTTTGCGTTTGCTCGGTACCGCAATGGGTAACGATATCAAGTTGACCGACCTCGGTATGCTTCCGCAAAACGCGGAAAAATTCATGCACGCTTGCGAAGCGCCGAACGGCGTCGTTTTGGTTACGGGTCCGACCGGTTCCGGTAAATCCACGACCCTTTACACCGTTTTGCAGGATTTGAATAAGCCGACGGTCAACGTTACGACGATCGAGGACCCTGTCGAAAAGAAGGTCTTCGGAATCAATCAGGTTCAAACGAACCATAAAGCCGGTTTGGACTTCGCATCCGCGCTTCGTTCCATTCTTCGTCAGGACCCGGACGTCGTTATGATCGGTGAGATTCGTGATAACGAAACCGCCGATATCGCAATGCGCGCCGCTATCACGGGCCACTTGGTGCTTTCTACGCTCCACACGAACGACGCGGCTTCAACGATCGCTCGTTTGATCGATATGAACGTTCCTCCGTACCTCGTCGCCGCCGCAATGAACGGTATTCTCGCGCAACGTCTTGTAAAAAGGCTTTGCCCGAAATGCAAAAAGAAGGTTGAGGTCACGGAAGCGCAACGCCGTATTTTAAAAGATCCTACCTTGAAGGAGTGTTACGGTCCCGTCGGTTGCCCGAACTGCGGCTTTACCGGATATAAGGGCAGAACGTCCATTCACGAGGTTTTGGTCGTCGATACCGGTCTTCGCGAATTGATTACCAAAAACGCAACGACCGAAGAGATCAGAGAGTACGCGGCAAAGACGGGTATGATCTTTATGGATGAAAACGTCAGACTCAAAATCAAAGAGGGCATTACGTCCATCGACGAGTATATGAGAACGATCTATTCCGTTTGATCCGTTCGAAAAAGAAAAGTTTCCGCTTTCGGTTATCGTTGCGGAATAAAAAAACGCTCGACGATCGTCGAGCGTTTTTTATGTGAATACTTTTTTACCATTTACTGATCGAATAACCGGTCGTTGTGTAATAGTATTCGCTGTTCATGCAGATATAGATTTTTTTGATTGTGAATTTGTTTTTTGTACTTTTCGAGTTTTCCGAAAATTGAACCCAAACCTTTCCGTTTCCGGTCAAATCCGTTTTTTGAGGGGAGGACGTCGTAAGTTTTTGCAATACGCCACTCGGGAACCGCGTCTTCAATTGAGATTCGGAGGGGCTTGAGCTTCCGTACCCGAGATTGACTTGATTGAAATAGATCGAAGTGATGCGCCAATAGTCTTCCAAAGCGTTTGCCGCGGCTTTCTTTTTCGTGCTTTTCATGACTGCCGTCAACGAAACTACCGCGATTGAGGCAATGATTCCTATGATCGCGATGACGACAACCAATTCGACAAGGGTAAAGCCCTTGGGATTTTTAGACGTTTTGCAAAATCTTTTCATCAAAAGCATTATATCACATCGGAGTTTTTATGTCAATATAGTATATTGACAAGAAGGGTATTATAATGTTATTATAATAATATGAAAAAAGCGCGTATGTTTTTCAAAAAGTTCATAAAAGGATTTACGCTCGTCGAAATCATCGTCGTTTTGGCGTTGATGGTGATCGGAGCTTCTATTGCCTTGCCGAATCTCAGTAAGACGATGAGCCGCGCGGAAAAGAAGAAATACGAAACCTATTTGATCAATGCGAAAACGATGGCGAAGGGTTACGTAGATCTTTTGAATTTAGGAGAATATAAGTATCCGGTTACGAAGAGCGACGGCGTCACGGTCAAAACCTACGATATTTCCAATTCTGCAAATTTGAACGTTGTTTTGAATTATATGAATACGGATAATTCGTACGGTTATTACGTAATGGATAGCTACAAAACCGTGGATGGAAAGAACGTAGGTGGATATAATCCTCCGTCCGGTGAAGATCCGTCGTCAAATGCATCGGTATATAAGGACGATGCGTACGGAGGTAAGAAGAACACGATCGCCGTCAGTATCAAAAAGAACAGTAATGGGATCTATTCCTTGCAGTACCTCTTTTATGTCCATTATTCTTCTTCCAGTCCATATGTCGTTATGACCTATAAGATCAGTAACGATACGATCGTATCAGGTTATAAAAGATAACATTTCGATTCTATCGCGGAGAGCTTTATGAATTCAAAAAACAAGAATAACAGGATCTTACTTATCGCGGTCGGGCTTGTGCTCGCCGCGATCCTTGCTTTTTCTTTGTCGGCTTGTAGCTTATTTGCCGATTCGATCACGGGATTGTTCAGCGGCACGAATCAACAAACGCTCAATTCCTCCGATGGATCGAACGGAAATAAAGAGCAAGGCGAAGAGCAAAGCGACGGCGAACAAAGCGGCGGAGAGCAGGGCGGAAAAGAAAATCAAGGCGAACAAGGCGGCTCGGGTGAGCAAGGGAACGGCTCTCAAAGCGGAAACGAGCAAGGCGGCGAGCAGGGTTCGGGTGAACAAGGAAGCGGTAATTCCGGTGGAGAACAGGGCGGAAACGAGCAGGGCGGTGAGCAAGGCTCGGGCTCTCAAGGCGGAAGCGGTTCTCAAAGCGGAGGAACTCACGAATTGCATTACGTTTCGTTTACCTCGCCTCTCGTTTATGACAAAGCTTCGGAATCCGATTTTTCGATCTCCGCAACGCATGAGGATATGCATTTTCAAGCTTTATTCGGAGCGGGATTGACCTCGGAAACCATCGCGACGACGACGAACCGTTACGGGGCAAGCGCCGTGGCGATCGACGGGGAATATCTTTGTACGCTTCCTTCCGGTTTCTATGAGCTTTGTTATGCCGTAATGGATCAATATGAGGCTTGTTACTACGATTATTTTACGATTCAGATCAAAAATACAAACGCGAAGCCGCAAGACGTTAAGATCGATTACGACATCTCCTGCCCGAACGTGTACGTGACGTTTACTTGCGATTGCGGCGGAAGGCATACCGTAACGTACGACGGCTCGGAAAAATCGCTTTCCGCGGGCGTGATGAAAGTTCAGATCACGTCACCGGGTGATAAACGCAATAAGCATACCGCGACCGTCAAGTGCTCGGGCGGAACGTCGAGCGTGGAAAAGGCGTCGCCGCCGAACGCGGTCGCCAGCGGCAATTACCTGACGAACACCTATTCGTTTATGGGGCACACCGCAGATAAGTATATCGAAGACAAAGCCGAGTTCGTTGATTTTTATCAATATTTGATTTACGAAGGCGCAAATACCGAAATGCAAGTCGGCGTTTCTTCGAGCGTTTTGTCGCAATTGCAGAATAACGGCGACGCGTATCTTGCTTCGATCCAAAGCTCTTTGACGATTCCTTGGTCTTGCGGGATCTCTTGCAGATCCGGTTCCGATTCGATCGTAACTTGCATCGTCGGAAACGTGAACGCCGGCAATTCGATCTCTTCCGGTTACACGAATTCCGATCAGTACGATCCCGCCGTGTTTTCAACGCATTACAGCCTTTTGGGTGAGCGCGAGTACGGTTCGCCTCTTCCGATCGATTCGAAACAGGGCGTTTCGGTTCGAAATATGAAAGAGCTTCTCGCCGTGGCGGAGGCGGGCTACCGTCCGATCGCGACCGGCGACGCGCTTACGGTCTATAACAAAGCGAGAAATTTCTGCACAGTTTATCTGTCCGACAGTATGAGCGAGATCGAGAAGTTGCACGTGATCTACGATTATCTTGCCGGCAGTATCAAATACGATAATTCGGTTTTGAATTTGTACGTTGCGGTCGGCGCTTTGTCCGGTTACGACAACGTTACCTCCGCGAAAAATTTCATAAACCTTGAACTTGCCAAGGCTTCGAACGAGTTCTCGCTTTCGATGCACGCTGCGGTGAAAGCGATTGTCGACGACAATTCGATTGATACGGTTAAAAAATTAAAGGATGCATTGAAAGAGAATTATTTGCAACGTTTGTCCGCATTCTCCGCGGAAGGCGTGTTTAACGACGGTGCGGCGGTTTGTGAAGGCATTTCCTATGCCTTTATGCTCCTTGCCCGTATCGAAGGCATCGAATGTTATCAAATCACGGGGTATGCGACGAACGGCGCTTCACCCGTCGCCCACGCTTGGAACAAAGTCAGGATCGACGGTAAATGGTACGCCGTGGACGCAACTTGGGGCAATTATAAGATCGATCGTAACAAGGGCGGCGATCCGGACGTCGTGAAGTTCGTTTCGCACCGTTACTTCATGGTCGACGAATCGCTTTTCTACGACACGCATAAAGAGTTTATCAAGAACGCACAAGGCGTTGTGAACGTTGCGAGCGAAAACGTGAACTACTATCAAGGCGTCGTAACGACGAAGGGGCATAGCCTCTATATCGAAAACGATCAAGATCTTCTCGAAGCCGTTCGTTATTACGTTAACGGGGAAAGCCGCTATATGGAATTCGAATCTTCACCGGAGTATCAAATCACTTCGAGTAAGGTTTTAGAGGCTTTGACGAATATACTCCATTCGTCCGTTTCGATCTCGTATTCGAGCGGAAAGGTATTCTTGGTTTATTACACGGTTTCATAATGAAATTCAAAGGCGCCGGCATAGTACTTGACTTCAATAAAACAACGTTTGGCGTGGAGCGCGCCTCGATCGAGGGCGATCCGACGGATTTTTGTTTCGTAAAAGGGAAGAATTTCGCGCTTCCGACAGGAAATAACTTTTTGTTGAAAAGCGAATACGAAGGAGAGGCTTTCAAAGCTGAATTTCTTTATTTCTCCGATCTCATCGCAAGGGTTACCGTGCAGGAAAAGGAGGGTGCGATCTTCTTTTCGTACGTTTTCACGAACGAAGGGAAAAAGCCGATTTCTCTCGAAGAAGGAGAAGTCGGCTTTTTTGCGTCTTTTAACGATGGCGGCGCGGATTCCGAGATCGCCGTTAAGCGGCGTTTGCATGCGCACGTTCGCGTAGGCGGCGAATTTTCATACGTATATCCGATTCGAAACGCGGGTTCGGGGCCCATCATCGCGCTTTTGATGACGAAAGGAACGATTCCTTCTTATTCGTTGGAACGCGGCGTTAAGAAAAACGATAGGGGCGAGATCCTTTTTAATTTTCCCGCGACAAAACTGGAACCGCAAGAATCTTTCGAATACGAATTCGCGTTATTTACGGCGAACGGTCGTTGGGAATTCGAGGATAAAGCGATCGCGCTCGGCGCGCCCGACCTCCGAGCGTACGGTCTTTGCGGCTTCGCGGGCGAAACCCTTTTGATTCGCGCGCCGCAAGGCGAATTCGTTGAGGTCGGAACGGAGAAGATCCCGTTTAAGGAGGGCGAGTGTTCGGTGCCCCTTGACGGTTTCGGGGAAAAGAAAGTAAAAGTGACGGGCGAAAAGGGAGCGTATGATCTGACTTGTTTTACGATCGCAGGCGATCTCGTTTTCAAGCGTGCGGAAAGAGTGCTGGCGGATCGATTTGTAAAAGAAGGGCCTTTCCGCGGTGCGTTTTGTGCTTGCGACGCGATCACGGGCGCGCAGGTTCTTAAAAAGAATCCTTCGAGTGCCTTTTCGTTTGCGGGTTACCGTGCGGCGCCGCTCTTGTTCCTTTTGTCCGCTTTGAATGCGGGAGAAACCTTTTCGGAGGAGGTTCTCGCCGCCGTTGAGGAATCGATCGCTTTTTATGACAAAACGATCTTTTCGGGAAGCGACTTTTCCGAAAACGCAAAAAGAAAGAAATCAAAATATTTTAAGAATTACGCAGACTATCCATTGTATGCGGCGATTAAATTCGAGGAGTACTTATTTAAAAAGAACGTTTCTCGTTTGATCGAAGCCGCCGCGATTTTAATGTCCTTTTATACGCAAGGCGAGCGCGTCGCCTATCTTTCCACAAACGTTAAACAGGTTTACGACGCGCTGAAAAAAGAGAAAAAAGAAACGGTTGCGTCCGCGCTTCGTTCCTGCGTCGTTGCCACGGCGGATAAAGTATTGGCGGCGGGCAATCGCTACGCGCCGTTCAAAGATGCGGATTATTCGGCGGAACTCGTAGGAGGCGTTCTTTGTTTGATGACGGACGCTTACGAATTGACGAAGAACGATTATTATCTGATCCCCGCCGAAGATCACCTCGCAAGGTTGGAAGCGTTTCTTTCGCCGTCTTTGTCCTATACGGAAGATTCCGTCCCGCAGACGTTTTGCAAAAACGAAACGTCGGGCCGTATCGTGGATTTTTCTCCGCATTGTTCGGCGTCTTTTGTTGCGCTGGCTTTTGCGCGATATGCTTTCGCGGCGAAAGAGGAGCGCTATTCCTTGCTTTCCGAAAANNTTGATTAAGCGCTGTTTGACGCTGTTCGATGAGGACGGCGGATCGAAACGAGGACGGATTGCGCCGAAGGCGGTAAACGATTTCGAGTCGTCGAAGTATGAAGAAATTTCCTTCGGAGAGGACGTGATTTTGTATCACTTTAACTTGCTA
>DBVY01000024.1:18459-50979 GCA_002308575.1 Christensenella sp. UBA1252 | reverse complement strand
GAAGTTTGCGTTTGGGCAAAGGGCGCGCATATCGGCGGCGCTTACAGCAGCGCGGACGTTCTCGTTGCGCTGTATTACCACGTTATGAATTTCGGAAAAGAGAATTATCTCTCTCCCGATCGCGATCGCTTAATCATCAGCAAAGGACATGCCGGCGTCATCACCGCGCCGATCCTTGCCGATCTCGGCATTATGGACGAAGCCTTGCTCCCGTCCTATAATCACACGGGTTCTCCGTTCGGCGTCCACCTCGATAAGAGAAAGGTAAAAGGACTGGAAGCCTCCACCGGCTCTTTGGGGCACGGGCTTTCGATCGGGCTCGGTCTTGCGATGGCGGCAAGGCTCAATCAAAAGGATTACACGACCTACGTCCTCCTCGGCGACGGCGAGTGTGACGAAGGAAGCATTTGGGAAGCGGCGATGAGTGCGGCGCATTTCAAAATGACCAACTTGATTACGCTTGTGGACAGAAATAACTGTATGATAGACGGCCGCACCGAAGACGTGATGGCGCTTGAACCGTTTGCGGATAAATGGCGCGCGTTCGGTTTCGAAGTTATGGAGATCGACGGGCATTTGTTCCCCGAAATCATCTCTGCGCTCGAAAAAGCGAAAGCGAATAAGACGGACAAACCCGTTTGCATCATTTTGAATACGTTTAAGGGCGAAGGCGTCGGCTTTATGCGCGATAATTACAAATGGCATTACGGAACGTTAAACGAAGAACAACTTGCCGAAGCGTTCGCCGATCTCGAAGCATATGAGACGGCGCGTATCGCAAGAGCGGAAAAGGAGGGCAAGTAAATGAAAGAATACGCAATGATATCCGAAGAAGCGAGAAGCACGACCGAAGCGTTCGGAAAAGCGCTTACTTCCCTTGCGGACGAGCATAAAGACGTAGTTGCTCTTTCCGCAGATCTTGCCGGTTCGGTCAAGGTTACTTTGATGCAAAAGAAATATCCGGAACGCGTCTTTGACGTCGGTATCGCGGAACAAAATATGGTGAGCATGGCGGCAGGTCTTGCGCTCGGCGGGCTCGTTCCCTTCGCGGCAACCTTCTCCGTTTTCCTTTCTTTGCGCGATCTCGATCAACTCCACACGGACATTTGTTATCAGGATCTGAACGTAAAAATGCTCGGATCGCACGGCGGAACTTCTTTCTCGCAAGCGGGAAGCACGCACCATGCGTTGGAAGATATCGCGGCGCTTCGCGGAATGGCGAATTTGACGATCATTTGTCCGGCGGATTACGTGGAAACGCAACTTGCGACCAAGGCTGCGTACGAGAAGTACGGTCCGATCTATATCAGGATCAACCGCGGCACGGATTACGACGTTTATAACACCGAGTCCTATGGATTTGAAATCGGTAAATCCGTTTTGATGAACGAGGGCAACGACTTTACCTGTATTGCTTGCGGTAGTATGGTGCACGAAGCTCTCGTTGCGGCGCGTTCTCTGAAAGAGAAAGGCGTTGATCTCCGCGTGATTAATATGCACACGATCAAACCGATCGATAAGGATGCGATCTTGAAGGCGATGAAGGAAACGGGCGGTATCGTGACGGCGGAAGATCATAACGTAATCGGCGGTCTTGGTAGCGCGGTTTCGGAAGTCGTTGCGGAGAATGGAGGCGCAAAGAAATTCAAGAGGCTCGGCGTTCCCGATGAGTTTTCGATCATCGGCGCAAGAAAGGATATCCTCGCGCATTATGAGATCGACGCGGCGGGCATCGAAAAGAATGTCTTGGCGCTTCTCAATAAATAATTTAAAACCAAAATCGAGATCCGCTTCGAACTCGAAGCGGATTTTTTTTATAGAATCATAAAGTACGTTTATTTTCGTTTAATACTACGTTTTCGGAATGACGGAAGCCGAATGTGTCCATAATGCGGCTATGAGCGCAAAAAGCAAATGGATCGAACGGATCTTTCGTCTGGCGGGCGTGTCCAAACCGCAAAAACCGAGAGCCTTTTACAAAAAACTCAGAAAGAATGCGATCGAATATAAAAAAGGGGAAAAGATCCCTTCGCGCGTTTCAGGCGTCCGCGTGGATAAGAACGTATATTGCGGAATGGTTTATTATACGTTCGTTCCTCAAAATGTCGAAAGCGGGTCGTCCGTTTTGTATTTGCACGGAAGCGGGTATATGAACGCGCATAAAAAAGCGCAAGAACGGTTCGCCGCAGAGATCGCAAAGAACGTCCATTCGAAAGTCTTTTTTCCGATTTATCCGAAACTTCCGATCTGCACCGCTCGGGCTTGTCATGCCGTTTTGAATAATTTCTATCATTTTCTGCAAAAACAGGGAAGGGTTTGCATGGTCGGCGACAGTAGCGGCGCATCGCTTTGTTTGATTATGTCCGAAGGAAAAGCGGAGGCGAACGCGATCGTTGCGATCTCTCCTTGGCTGGATGCCGAATTGACGGGTATCGGTTTCGGGGAGCAAAAGAAAGACGTTTTCTTGTCCGCCGATCGGTTGCGGTATATCGCGAAATTATGGGCGTACGATCTGCCTCTTTCAAGCTCGGAAATGAGCCCCTTGAACGGTTCGTTCGAAGGGAAAGAGATCCTTCTTTTTTGCGGAGAAAACGAAATATTTTTGCCGAGCGTACGTGCGTTTTACGAACGTTGCAAAAAGAACGGGAAGGTGCGCGTCGAGTATTACGAGGGCAAGGATCAGCCTCACGATTATCCTCTCTTGCAAACGATCGAAGGAAGGGAAGCTCGAAAGATCGTTTTCGATACGCTGATTCGATTTGTTTACGCAAAACAATCGTTGCCCGCCGAACCGAAAAAGGAGGCTTTGGTTCCATGAGGCCGCTTCTCGTTTTTTTTGCGTTTATCGCGCTGGGGATCGTGCTGTCAACCTTGTTTGTTTCCCCTTCTTTCGTGATGGATTTTGAGAGGTCTGCGGTCACTTCGGCTTTCGTTGTTACGGAGGAATGTCGCTCTGCTTATATGGTTTACGAGGAATTTTCCCGTGCGGAACGAGATCGTATGGAGGAGAATCGATCGGCGGAATCGGTTGCGGAAGAGAACGTATTTTCCGATTCGTTTTGCTGGCTTCTCGGCGGCTCCTATCGGCGCGTTTTCGATTCCGGTTTTTCCCCCGAATTCGTCAGAGATTTGGAAGAAAAAATTCAAACGAATTGCCTGCATTACGACGGGGTCCCGGATTATAAGGGATTTGCGTTTCGCGATCGAATGAAGGCTCTCGATGCCCCTTTGTCGGACGACGAACTCGCTTACGTTTTCTTCGAAATCGTAAAGTCTTATACGCCGGACGTTCCGATCAAAGGAAATTTGGAAGAAATTTCCTTTGTGAACGAAAAAGGATTTTTAAGGACGAAAGGGGTGATCACGTTATCTTTTGCGGAGATTGCCGAGAAATACTCGATTTGCTTTTTGCCGCCTTCCGCCACTTTCGTTTTGACGGTACCGTTCTCGATAAAAAATTCGGAAATATGCGTTTGTTCCGAAGGAATCGAATTAACTTGCGAATCGTTCCCGCTCCCCAAAGCGCTTTTGATTTTCGGTTGTAATGCGGCTTTCGGAAAGAAAGATTATCAATCGCTTTTCGGCGAGGCGCTCGAAAACGTTTTCGTCAACGGCGGATTTTTTGGGGAAAGTATTGCACGCGCGCGCTAAAAGTGATAGAATTATATTGCATAAATATAATTACAGGGGTGCACAATGCGCGCGATACGTAACAAAAATCACCTTTACATATTATTTATAGTCTTGTTAATTTCGCTCTCGGTTTTGGCTTCCGCTCCGCTTCTTTTGACGGCGTATGCGGAGCCCGTCGTCTATCTGGAAGCGGACGTAACGTTCGGAGGAGAAAGAATTCCCGCTTCGATCCTTTATACGGGATCCGCGCCTGCCCTTGACTTTTTGCTTTATCAAAGTTCCGACGCATCCGTTTGGACGAAAGACACGGACGCAACGCGTCGTTCCAATTTTGTTTTGAAGTATTTTGATGCCGATCGTCATGCGCTCGGTTCCGCGCCGATCGATCCCGGAACGTATTTTGTCAAAGTCGTAGCGGAAGACACGATGAACGGCTATAAAAACACCGCGGTCAACCCTCTTGTCATTTCTCACGGCGTTGTGATCGGAGAGAGTAAATACTCGATCGTGAACGAGAACCTTTCGCTTTTCTGCACGGCGTTGGACGGTGTGAACGAGCTCGTTTTGGACGATACCCACACCGATTATTATTCCGCCGTGACGTCGGGTGCGAGCCTTCTTCTCGAAGGGCAGACGCTGACGCTCGGTTCGCAGTACACCCTTTCCGTTCAATACTATAATCGCGGATCCTCTTCTTACGTCGCTACTGCGACTTGCGCCGACGTCGGAACTTATCGCTTGGTCGCAAGCATTGCGTCGGGCGTCAATCTCTCGAAAACCATCGCGCCGACCTCGCTGACCACGGACGGATCGGGCAATCGTTTGTTTTATCGTGAATTTACGGTAACGCGCGCGTCGCTAAGTCTTTCTTTGACGGTCGATTCCATGTATGCGGACGCAACGACCGCCGTTACTTTATCCGATGATTCCAAAACGAAGCTTGCTTCCGTCGGAACGTATGAAACCAAGGTCATCGCGCCTTCCGCCGCGGGCGGAAACGCGGAAACGGGGCGGGTAAAGCAATCGGGCAACGGTGCGATCAGTTATACGCCTGTCGACGTGGGGGCTTATAAATATCGCGTAACGTTTACCGCGGCGTCCGCATCATACGGAGTGGAAGCAGGGGATTACGTGGAACTTCCGTTCGTCGTTAAGCCCGTTCCATACACCGTTTCGTATCGAATCAATAACGACGAGTCGAATCTTCTTGAATATGCGATTATGAACGCGGGCGGCGGCTCGATCCAGCTTTCTCCCGTTTTTTACGATCTCTCTTCCAACCTTATCACTTCGGTTTATACCGCGGGCGGCGAGAGAAAGTATTCCGTGACGTATAAAATGTTCAATACCGTTCTCGATTCTTGGCAAGATCTCGGATCGGGCGTATATCCGAGCGGGGCGGGGCGGTATCGCGTCCTCGTAACTTTTTCTTCGTATGCGCGCGTGACTGCCGATTACAACATTGAGTCCGCGACGGTTATAACCAAAGAGTTCCAGATCATTTCGAACGGAACGCTTACCGTAACGGCGGCGAACGGCGGGGTAAATTATTTTACGGGTTCCGCTGTGGTCCCTTCCTTGCTTTTTTTCGCGCAAGGGGAGGACGTTGCTTCGACGGTCGAAGGCGCATATACGCTTTCTTATTACGATGTAAACGGAACGTTGATCGGGTCCTCTGCGCCTTCGCAGGTTGGATCCTATTTCTTCGCGGCAACCTTTAACACGGCGGTTCCTTCTCTTGG
This sequence comes from Christensenella sp. UBA1252, assembly GCA_002308575.1. Classification (GTDB taxonomy): domain Bacteria; phylum Bacillota; class Clostridia; order Christensenellales; family CAG-1252; genus CAG-1252. The sequence goes on along the minus strand of DBVY01000024.1, from coordinate 45,604 downwards.
AGTTTCGGTCGGAGATGTTTATCGCGGTCCGTACGAACTTAAATACAGAGGTTTGTCCGTTTCCTATGCGGACGATGCGTTTGCTTTTTCCGATCAGGTTACCGGTGTGGCGCAAGCGCTTTTGCTCGGAACGGATTACACCGTTTCCTATTATGTTAAAACAGGTGCGACCTACCGTCCGCATGTCGGCGCTCCGTCCGATCCGGGCGACTATCTCGTCGTCGCAACGTACGGCGTCGCTTTGCCCGTTTATAACGTTAAATCGGGCGATGCGTCCGTATTTGTGCTTTCGATCGCCGGATCAACGGCGTGGGGCAACGTTTCTACCGCGTCGATCGATTTGACCTATGACGCCGGTATTAAAGACCCGATTTTGAGCTTTTATAACGGTGCGACTCCGATCGTCCTTTCCGAATTGTCGGAGTATCAGGTTTCTTATTACAAGTATAACGCGGGTTCTTCTTCCTATTTGCCTTGCGGACATCCTGTGCTTGCGGGGGATTATCGGTGTATCGTAACCTTCTTGAAATCGGATAGTTTAAAAGGACTCGTTTGCGGCGGTTACGCAAGTTCGTTCTTTACCGTAACGCCGAAAGAGATCGCCGTCGCGTATACGTTGAAGGATTCTTCGTTCGATCTCGTGTTCGACGGGGTGAATAAAGAATACTCGGTGTTAATGACGGCGGATACCCGCCCCTTGGAATTGGCTTTTTCGCAACAATATGCGCCGGCTGCGGAAACTCCGATTTATCGCACGGCGCCTTATGCCGCGGCGGGGGATTATCTCGTCAAATCCACGCTTACGGACGATCGTTCCGGCAGTTTGAAACTCGTCGGTGCAACGCTTCCCTTTACCGTTCAAAAGATCTCGATCGACGTTAAATTTACCGTGCCGCTTTCGTACCGCGCGATGTACAAAGGATCCGCGGTCGCTCCTTCGCTGACTTTCCGCGCGCTGAACGGGCGGTATATCGACGCGGGTTATAAAACCGCAAGTCAGTTCTCAACGCTCGGCGTTGCGCTTTCGATTTCGAGCGCCTATTATTCTTCAACGGACGGCGTCAATTATCTGACGGCGGCTTCTCCGGTCAAAACGGGCGCCTATCGTCACGAGGTTTCCACCGGAAACGCGAGCGTCGCGATCTCTTCCACTTGTTCCGTAGGTGATGACGAAACGACGGTCACGCCTTCCTATATGTGGGAATCGCGAGCGAACGTGATTTACAGCGTGATCCCCGCCGAGGTCAAGACGGAGGTCACGTTTGACGCCGATCTTTATTACACGACGGCGCAGAAAGGCGTTTCTTCGATCGCGTTTTACGCTTATAATTCTTCAACGTCTTCGTATTCGACGAACGTTACTTCTTCGTTTAACGGCGACTACAAGATTATGTATTATACGTCGGATTATCAAGGCGTCGTCAGCGGATCGGGCAGCGAAACGAAACCCACGCAAAAGAGTTATTACGTCGCGAGGATCGTGATCGATCCGAACGGCGTTTCTGACACCTATCTGACCGAATCGCGTTATACGTTTATGAACGGAAAGACCATTCTCGGCGCGGATATGGAGGGGGAGGCGATCGAAGAAGGTTCATACGTTGACTTCATTTTCCGAATCAAAGATCAAACGAAGATCGATGTGCTTTTCGATATGCCCGTAACTTTCGCGTTCGACGGAGCGGCGAAAGTCATCGGCGCAACGTTCGTCAATAATTTCGCGACCGTAGATTTCGTCGCGGGTGTCGATTATTCGATCAGTTATATTCCGGAAGGCGGGGCGGAAACGTCCGAAGCGCCCTCTGCGGTCGGAAATTATCGCGTTAAATTGAAATTCTTGGCGGATAATACGGCGTATCGCGTAGACGCGTACTCGGGCGAATACGAGCCGCAAAACGCCTTGTATATCTCGGCGAACGACGCGATCGAGTACGAATTTGAGATCTTTGCGCAAAGGCTTATGACCGTGCGTTTGAATGCGCCTGCGTCCTTGTATTACGACGGAACGGCAAAGGTCTTCGATCCTTCTTTTACCGTTACGGCGGAAGGAAAGGATTGCCTCGTTATGTTGACGTATGACACGCACTATCGCATTTTCTATTACGAACTTGAAGACGGCGTGTATCATGCGATCGACGGCGCGCCGACGCTTCCCGGTTCCTATGCGGCGGAAGTTGTTTTCCTGAAAAATCTTTACGATTATAAGATTGAAGCGAACAGCGTCGAAGTGCAGTTGTTACCCGCAAATCTGACGACTTTTTCTCAAGCTGCCGGCGTTTATGCGTCCGTAACGACGCCGAAGGTCGCCTTTGACATTCATAAAGCGGTTTTGAAGATAGGAGGAATTTCCGTCAGCGATAAAGAATTCGATAACACGTATGCGGCGGAATTCGTCGGGCTTCCTACGATCTCCGTTAAGACGGAAGATGGCGTTAAGCTCGGAGAACTCGTGAAAGTTAACGGTGTGTTCCCGTACACGTTCGTAGGCGAAATGGCGGGCGCGTTCGTAAAGAAGATCCCGGGCGAAAACGTTGCGATCAACGTTTCGTCCTATTACGCGCTTTCCACGGGAGCCGATGAATTTTACGAGCTGGAATTCGACACGTTCCGCGCGAACATTTTCAAGAGTTCCGTGACAGTTACCCCCGTTGATATCACGCGCGATTATAATCCGTTTGCGGTCGAAAGCATTATCAATTACGACGTTACGTTCGACGAGGACACGCTTTCCGCGGTCTTCCCGAAAGTGAATCGGTCGAATTTCCTCCTCGGCGAACTGACGCGCCAAAAGGGAAGCACGGTCGGTTGGTATCCGATCACGATCGGTACTTTGACCTTAAACGACGCCACGGCGGAAACCGTTACGTTGGATGCGGAAACGTTCGGGCTTTCCGATCTGTTCGAAATCAAATTGACGGTTGCCGGATATCGAATTCGCGAGCGTATGGTCACGATCGCCGTTAAAGAAGGGCAATATAAGCTGTACGGCGAAGCGGATCCTGCGATCATTGCGGACGTTGCGGACGGAACGTTGATCTATAACGACGTGATCGTCGGATCGCCCAAGAGAGATCAAGGCGAAAACGCGGGCGTTTATCGCGTCAGTCTTTCTTCGGTTACGATCAAAAACGGCGCGGGCGACGACGTCAGCGCAAACTATCATATCACGCTTAAAACGGGAACCTTCGAGATCCGCAAGAGGCGCATTACCGTTTCCCCGAACGATCAAACGGCTCCCTATACGACAGGCTTCGATCGTTTTTCGATCAACGTGCTTGACCGCGATCACGGCAACAGAAATATTACGGCCGATTTCGTAACGAATCCGGGCGCGGGCGATCGCCTCAGCGGTAAGCTCGGTTCCGAACCTACCGAAGATCCGCTTGTGTTCAAAATCACGATAGGTTCGATCATCGTCGTCAATGCTTCCGGCAAAAACGTATCCTCCAATTACGACATTCTTTTCAACGATGCGGCAAGGTATACCGTTGAAAAAGTCGCGCTTACCGTTCGAATGGCGGAAAACGCGACCTTGACGAAGTATTACGGCGACACGAACCCGATCATTGCCTTTACGATCGAAAAGATCGAAAAAGATAAGCTCGGGAAGTTAACGCTCTCCACAGCAAGCTCGATCGGAAGAGAAGCGGGAGAAGACGTGGGTACGTATCGCGTTTACGTCGATAATACGGCAAAATCCTTTATCGTGACCGATTCGGGCGTGGACGTCAGCGTTTACTTTGATTTTAATGTCAGAGGCGTTACTTACGGCGACACGATGTTTACGATCCTCCCAAGACCGATCACCGTTACCGTTGAAGACGCGACGTTTGAGAATACGGGGCGCGACGTAATTCCCGTTTTGAAGTATATGAATGCAAACGGCACGCGCCTGTCTTCGACCGTACTTTCAACGTTGAAAGTTCAATTCGGTATTCCCGAAATGAAATTCGATGACGGCGAAAATCCCGTAACGCCGATCATCATCGGTGAGGTTCAAGAAGATCCGAACTTTAAGATTACGATCGCTCCCGGAACGATCACGATGATCTATCTCCAAAACGTCGTTACGGCGACGCTGCTTCCGAAATCCGACGAGATGTATAAGAAGAATAAATACATTTTCGCGGGCATTATGTTGTATAAATCGGCGCGCTTCTATAAACTCGATACGGCAAACGGAGAACAACCCGATCGCAGAGTTAAGATCACCTTGCCGTTGGATGCTACGTTGCGCGGCGACGGCTTCGTTGCGGTTGCGATGTATGCGGAAAAGAATCCGAGAGCCTTTTCGCTGACGCAGTCGGGTGCGACGCTTATTTATAAAGATAACGGCGCTTATTACGTCGCGGTCGCGCAGGCGGAAGAATGGTTCTATATCGTTTGGGGCGCCGTTTGTATCGCGGCGGGCGTTTTAATCTACTATTTGGCGGTCTTGATCTCGAAGATCCTCAAAGTACAACAAGAGAAGCAGAGGGCAAAAGGACCTTCCGTGCGCAAAGCAAAAGGGCACAGAAGACCCGGATACGGATTCGTTTCGGTTGCCATGCCGCGCTCTTACGGTGGAAATTCGTCCGGGATGTCCGATGCGGGCGGCGGGTTGGATGACGATTTGTTCTCCGATACCAATATAGCGCCTGCCGAGGAAGAGAAGCCCGAAACTTCGGGTGAGGATACGACGATCGAGGAGAACACGGACGACTTGTTCGCTTCTTCCGCTTCCGAGATCGAAAGCGGAGAATCGTCGGTTGAAGAAGAACCCGCGTCGGCCAAGGAGAAGCCCAAGAGAAGAGGTACGGCTATGTTTACGCCCGATAGCTTTAAGAAGGGCAAGAAAGGGAAATCCGAATCGTTTGCTCCCGCGGAAGAAGAGAGTGCCGCCTCGACGGACGATCTCTTTGCTTCGGATAGTGACGGAGCGGCGGCAGGCGCAGCCGAAATGAAGAAAGAAGAAACGGGTAAGGACGAAAAGAAGCCCGAAGCGAAGAAGGACGATAAGAAGAAAGGTAAAGGTAAGGGTGGCAAGAAAGACACCGGTAAGAAGGGCAAAGACGACAAGAAGAAGGGTGGTAAGAACCAACCGAAAGGGTTCCGCCCGATGGCGTTTACGCCTTCCGGCACAAGAAACTCCGCCTATGCGCCTACGCGTTCCTATGCGGATGATTTGTTCTTGGACGATGATTTCGACGTAAGCGTAGAAGCCACCGCCGTAACGCCGTATAACGAGAACGGCTCCGCGAGCGATGAGATTTCGATTCCCGCTTCTTCCGCTTCGTCCACCGAGTCGAATTCGTCTTCGAATGACGAGCTTGTGATCGCAAAGAGCAGCAACTTCTTCACGGATGATCTCGAAGAGGAAAAGAAGGATAGCGACGAGCCGGATATGATTTAATTCGGAAAGTGGAATTAAAGTTTTCCTCGATAAAAAGCATAAAAAAGAAGTCGTCAAATTGCTTGACGACTTCTTTTGTTTGAGAGAAAGAAAATTATTTTTCCACGCGGATCACGCTGGAAACTTCCGAAATGCAGGACGCGCTTTGGAGTTCTTCAAGCGCTTTGCGGAAGGTCAATTCCGTTGTCTTTTGCGTAACGAATGCGATCGTGGCTCTTCCGTTCGAACCGGCTTTCTGAACCATCGCGTCGATGCTGATGCCCGCTTTTCCGAAGATCCCGGTGATCGTGGAAAGAACGCCGGATTCGTCTTTTGCGGAAAGTCGAATGAAGTATTCGCTGATAAAATCGTCGTTGAAATCCTGCGCCGCTTCTTCGAGAATGAAGGGGTAGCGCCTGTGCGATTCTTTCGTGGCTGCCGTAACGATATCCGAAACGATTGCGCTACCGGTCGGGAGGTCACCCGCACCTTTTCCGTAAAACATCAATTCGCCGACGTTATCACCGACGACGTAAATTCCGTTAAACGCGCCGCCGACTTTCGCGAGCGGGTGATCGTTCGGAATGAAGGCGGGATAGACGTGCGCCTCGATCTTTCCGTTTACGTTTTTACTGATCGCAAGAAGTTTTACGGTCATGCCGAATTCTTTTCCGAATTTGATGTCTTCTTTCGTAACTTTGCTGATCCCTTCACGGTAGATCGAAGTGTAGGGGACTCTCTTGTTGAAGGAGAGCGAAGAGAGGATCGAAAGCTTATAGGTGCTGTCGTATCCGTCCACGTCCGCCGAGGGATTCGCTTCCGCATAGCCGAGGCGTTGAGCCTCTTTCAAGGTCGCGTCGTAATCGCTTCCGTTATCGGTCATATTGGAAAGGATATAGTTTGTCGTTCCGTTTACGATGCCTTTGATCTCCAAAACGTCGTTTCCTTGCATGCTGTCGTGAAGGGCGCGAATGATCGGAACGCCGCCCCCGCAGGACGCTTCGAAATAGATCCCGGCGCCCGTTTTTCTCGCCGCGTTTTCAAGGTCCGGCCAATGTTTGGAAAAGAGCTCTTTGTTTGATGTTACGACGCTTTTCCCTCTTTCGAGGCATTGAACGAGAAAGGTCCTTGCAGGCTCCGTGCCGCCGAAAAATTCCGCGACGACGGAAATCGAATCGTCATTCAAAACGTTATTGATATCGCAAGAAACCTTGTTGAGATCGATTCCGAGCGCTTCTGCTTTGGAAAGATCTTTTTCGAGGACTTTTTTTACTTCGATCGAAACGCCGTAATCCCGTTCGATCTTTTCCTTTTTCGCTTGCAAAATGCGATAGGTGCCGCTTCCTACGACGCCGAGCCCCAAAAGGGCGATGCCGACTTTTTTCATGCTTTCCTCCTTTCGTTCAACTCGGAGATCATTTGCAGACCTTTTAAGGTCAGCGCGCGATCGTAATAATCGATAAATTCGGTGTTTTCGGACAAGATTACGCTTGTCATACCGCCCGTCGCGATTACTTTCGCCTTTTCGCCGAGTTGTTTTTTCATTTCTTTTATGATGTTTTCAACAAGCCCTCTGTAACCGTAAATAATGCCAGATTGCATATTCGTGATCGTGTTCGTTCCGATCGGGGAAGAGGGAAGGGATAATTCAACCAACGGGAGTTGCGACGCATTCGAAACGAGCGCGTCCAAACTCGTTTTCATTCCCGGTGCGATCGCGCCGCCGAGAAACTCTCCTTTTTCGGAGATCGCGTTAAAAGTCGTCGCCGTTCCCATATCAACGACGATGCAGGGTCCTCCGTATAAGCGATAGGCGGCAACGGAAGAAGCAATCCTGTCCGCGCCGAGCGCTTTCGGGATCGTGTAAAGGATCGTAAGCCCCGTGTTAACAAGCGCGCTGACCATCAATGGTTTAACGTGCATATAGTAGGTGCAGGCGTGTTCAAGCGTATAATTCAAAGTCGGAACGACGGAACTGACGATGATTTTATCGACGTCGGAAAAACCGTAGCCATGCGCGGAAAAAATCTCGCGAAAAGCGATCCCGAACTCGTCCGCCGTACGAGAAACCGTTGCTGATATTCTCCAACTGGAACGCATCTCGTTCCCGTCGAACAAAGCGAGTTTAATATTCGTGTTTCCAACGTCCATCGCAAGTAACATATATTGATTATATCAATATTTCTCGGGTTTTTCAAGTGTTTTCGGAAAGATACGGACGCACGTTCGAATGCGAGCCGCGATCGCTTCCGTCTATTTGATGGGTTACGTAAAATTTAACGTTAAAACGCAGTATATTACCGCCCAAAAATAGACCGTGATTTGAAAAACGGGAAGACGAAACAATCCCGCTAATTCATTCTTTTTCAAAAAGACGGTCGTGTTATAAAAGGAGATCAACATCGTGATCGTGGCGAGAAAGAAGGAAACGATCTCATAGGTCAATTCAAAGAAAAAGGCGAGAAGAATGATTTCGGAAACGCCTTCCGCAGCCGTCAGCGTAAATCCTCGGGGAAAATCGCTTTTCGTTTGGACAAAAAAAGCGAGTGATAGAGAGGAAAAGAGATACAAGATTTCCATTAAAACGCCGTAAAAAACGGCGGATTTGGGCGCAAAAAAGGGCAAAACGAGGGCGCGAACCCACGTTCCGTTCGCTTGGATCAGAAAACAGGAGATCGCCGCGATCGTAACTTCGAGAAAAAGCCCGACGGCAAGGACGATTGCGAATTTATACCAACGCATACGATATTGTATGAATTCGCACATAGCGTCTATTCCGTTTTCCTGTCGAAGTCGCCGCACCCGTCGAAAAATCTTTCCTTTACAAAAAGACAGTTTATACTGTATAATAATTTATAGACGAAAAAAGGAATTCGTTTCGTCAAATCGGGAAAAACGACTTATGACAACCGTGATTTTGTGTTCCGCTTCGCCGAGAAGGCGCGAGCTTTTATCCGAAATATTCGACCGTTTCGAGGTTCGAACGGGGTCGGGAGAAGAAAAATCCGTTTTCGTTCGCCCTCATAAAAAGGTCGTCGACCTCGCGCTCGGAAAGCAAAGCGGCATAGAGGTTCCCGAGGACGGCGTTTTGATTAGCGCGGATACTCTCGTTTATCGAAACGGAAAGTATTACGGAAAGCCGAAAACGGCGGAAAACGCGAAAGAAATGCTCTCGGAATTGTCCGGGAAAACGCATTTCGTTTATACGGGAGTTGCGATCAAAACGCGTGAGAAGACGGTTTCGTTTTACGTGCGATCGAGCGTTACGATGAAGCGGCTTTCGCCGGAGGAAATCGAGCGTTACGTGAAAGCGTTTTCGCCTGTTGACAAGGCGGGCGCATACGGCATACAGGACGGCGTAACGGTCAGGCGGTTTTCGGGAAGTTACTCGAACATCGTCGGCTTGCCCGTTGAAAAGCTGAAAGAAGAACTAAGGAAAATGGGAGTAAAGTATGATGGCTAACGAACTGGTGTTGGATATGGGATATGCGTCCACGGTCATCGCCGCGCGCGGGAAAGGCGTGATTTTTAAAGAGCCTTCCGTCGTCGCCGTTGTAAAACAAAAAGGGAAACTCAAACTTCTCGCTTCCGGATCGGATGCGCGTCGCTATATGCGTTCGCGTGAAAAAGAGCCGAACGCCGTGCTTTTGCGTCCCGTAAAAGAAGGCGTGATCGAAAATGCGGAAGCGGCGATCCTTATGTTGAAAGACTTTATCCGCAAGGCGCTTCCGAGGCGCAATATCTTTTCCCCGAGATTGGACGTAATCGCAACGATTTGTTGCGGAACTTCGATCGTGGAAAGAAAGAATTACGAAAACGTGCTCGCGGCGGCGCATATCAAGAGCCCCGTTTTGATGGAATCGCCGATTGCGGTCAGCGCGCTGTTATCCAGCGATTATAACTTGATTGCGATTTGCGGCGCATCGATTGCGGACGTTGCGATCGTCGGCCCGAACGGGATCGTTACGGGTTGTTCGGTCACGACTTGCGGAAACGCTGTCGATCAAAAGATCTGTTCTTACGTCGCCGATAATTATCGTTTGGGGATTACGCCGGCGCGCGCGGAAGAATTGCGCGTAAAGATCGGATCTTTCTTCGATAATCAAATGATCAGCGCCGAAGTGATGGGGCGTAATCTCGTGGATAATATGCCGCATCAGGCGGAGATCACCGCGAACGAGATCTATCCGATGATGAGCGAAGTCGCAACGAATCTTGCCGACGTCGTAGAAAGCGTTTCTTTGATGTGTCCCGAAAAATTGATCATGGACGTGTATCAGGCGGGCGTTACGTTTTGCGGCGGATTTGCGAATAGTTACGGCGCGGACGAATTCTTGGCGAATCGTTTAAAAATGCAGGTCAACGTTCCGAAATCGCCCGAAGACGCCGTCGCGCTCGGCGCGCTTAACTTTTTCGACGATCGCGACAAGATGTTTAAAATGCTTTGATCCGCTGTCTTTTCGGATCGGGAAGCGCCTGAAATCGGCGCTTTCCTTTATAATTATTTTATAAATAAACTATTTTTTCGTTTGACACTATGCGCCGAAAAATGATAACATAGATTTCGAGCCGCGTGATACGGGTTTAAGTAGCTTTTTGTTCACCCCATTCAGCGAGACTGGTAAGAGGAGGTAAAAATATGTACGCAATTATCGCAACAGGCGGAAAACAGTATAAGGTTGAAAGCGGCATGAAGCTCGAAGTCGAAAAGCTCGAGGCGAATGTCGGCGATACCGTTAAGTTTGACGTTCTTTTGGTTTCCGATGAGAACGCCGTGACCACCGGGAATCCCGTGGCGGGCGCTTATGCGGAGGCGGAAGTGCTCGCGCAAGGCAAGGGAAAGAAGATCATCGTCTTTAAGTATAAAGCCAAGAAGAACGAGCGCAAGCGTCAAGGTCACAGACAGCCCTTTACGAAAGTACTGATCAAGTCTATCGTCAAATAATGACGAAGATCGTATTTTTCAAAAAAGGCGAAGATTTCGTCCGAATCGAGTCGCGAGGTCATGCGGGCTATGCCGATCAAGGCAGCGACGTCGTGTGCGCAGGTGTATCGGCGCTCTTGCAGGGTGCGGCGCTCGGCGTTCTGAAAGTGGCGGGTGTCAAAGCGCGCTATGAAGTGAACGAGAAAGAAGGCGCATTGCTCCTCGAGCTTCCGAAAGGAATGACGGAAGAAGAGAAGCGCGATTGCCGCGTGATATTGAGAACGCTTTATGAAAGCGTATCCGATCTTCGGGACGGCTATTCGGAGTTTATTAGTGTGGAGGTAAAATGATATGTTTATCAAATTGCAACTTTTCGCTCATAAGAAGGGCGTAGGTAGTTCGAGAAACGGAAGAGATAGTGCGGCGCAAAGGCTCGGAACCAAGCGTGCGGACGGTCAGTTTGTTCTCGCGGGCAATATCCTTGTCAGACAAAGAGGAACCAAGATCCATCCGGGCGTAAACGTCGGTCGCGGAAAGGATGACACGTTGTTCGCTTTGAAGGACGGTATCGTTCGTTTCGAAAGACTCGGCAAAGATAAGAAACAAGTCAGCATTTACGAAAAAGCGGAATAATTTTCGGCTGACGGAAAACAAATTTTAACTTGATTCGACCGCGTTCCAAACGGAGCACGGTCGAATTTTTCATTTTGAGAAATCAGACGAAATCTATTCGGTTATTTCTGCGCTTGCGAAATAGTGCTTTTTCGGGAAAAGGGAAGTATAAGAGCTTGATTTTCTATCAAAATAAATTGGAATTACGATTGACTTGCTCTTGTAATTTTCATATAATAAAAACGATGCGGGAGTCGTTCAATGGTAGAGCGCCGGCTTCCCAAGCCGGTTTTCGCGGGTTCGATTCCCGTCTCCCGCTCCATTTCTTTAAACGCATGTAGAACAGCTCATTTGGGGCAAATTACATGTGTTTTTTTAATATTCAATCAATGGGAATAAAGCAAGTTAACAGTAAAGGAGATGGTTTGTTAATGGGTAAGATCGAAGAACTGAACAGGCTTTTTATTGAGTGGGAAAATGCGCAATCGGTAGAAAGCGAGGAATCGCTTTCTTTAACCATTAACGGGAAAAACATTCGTAAAGATTTTTTTGAAATTGACGGAATCATTGATGAAGATGCGTTTGAGAAAGAGGAGATTAAGGTCTTGTTTGTATCGGCGGAAGCAAACTGTGACGAATATGGCGCGGCAAAAGGCGTTTCAAAAACCGATTACAAAAAGGATTATATCGAATACTATAAAACCGGCTATGATTCGTGGCGTGGAAAAATGCGAGAAAGGATTTGCGCATTGTATGGGTTTATTACGAATCAAAAAGATAAGGAATTACACCTTTTGGCAAATAAATTTGCGGTTTTGGATTTGAATAAGAGAGGCGGCAGATCCCAGATCGACAATGGTTTGCATATTGTGGAATATACGAAGGTATATAAGCATTTTATAAGGAAAGAAATAAAAATAATCGATCCCGATTTAATCGTTTGGATCGGGAATAATATTTATAATCTCGGTATTCCGGAATTGTTAGGATCCATAAGCCGTGGAATGAATAAGTATCTATTGGTAAATGGGAAAGAAATTCCGATTTTGAGAATGTGGCAAACGTCCTATTATCAAGCAAAAATAGAGCCGCTTCCGGAGTATAAAAACAGAATAATAGGAAAACTATGTGCAAAAGCAAAAATGGAAATGGAGCGTTTCCATATTGAATTCGAATAGAGTTTTTTTATCGGTAAGATATTGTTTGCGATTTGTTTTCTATGATATAATCAAGCTATGGTACATATCGGTAATTCTTGGGATGAAATTTTGAAGGACGAATTCGAAGCGCCTTATTACAAGGAGCTTCGCTCGTTTTTGGCGCGGGAATATGCCTCTCGGACGGTATATCCGTCTATGTACGATATTTTCAACGCGTTTAAGCTTTGTCCTTACGAGAACGTAAAAGTCGTGATTTTGGGGCAGGATCCCTATCACGGGCCGGGGCAGGCGCACGGTCTTGCGTTTTCGGTTCGCCCCGGTGTGGAAGTGCCGCCTTCTTTGAAAAACATATTCAAGGAAATGCAGGACGAGATCGGCTTTATTCCTCCGCAGGACGGATATCTCGAGAAATGGGCGAAGGAAGGCGTTTTTCTTTTGAACGCAACCTTGACCGTTCGCCGAGGAGAACCTCTTTCTCATCGCGGAAAAGGGTGGGAAACCTTTACAGATCACGTGATCTCGATCTTGTCCGCGCGCGAAAAACCGATGGCGTTTTTGCTTTGGGGCGGAAACGCGCGCAGTAAAAAACCGCTGATCGATGCTTCCAAGCATCTCGTTCTTGAAGCGCCTCATCCGAGCCCGCTTTCCGCTTACGCTGGTTTTTTCGGATGCGGACACTTTCGAAGAGTCAACGCGTTTTTGGAAAAGCAAGGGGAGAAGATCGACTGGTCGCTTTGAACGGCATTGACAGGTTCGGTCACTTCGTGATACAATCAAGTCGGAGTAAAGTATGGAAAAACCTATCGTTTGTGAAAATGTCACCGTTTACGATTATCGCGCCCACCGTCGCTTTAACGAATTGATGATCGGCCGTTCGCAATGGTTGATCTATGCGATCGCGAGCCTTCTCGGCGTTCTTTTGATCGTTGCGTATTGTTTTATGCGCGCGGCGGTCGTTTTGATCTTTGCGATCGTAATGCTTGCGCTGATCAATTTAATGAAGTTTTATTTCCAACCCGTTTCTTTGAAAAAGACCTACGGGCAGATATTTGCGTTGCGCGGGCAAATGACCTTCGTTTTCCGCTTTCACGACGATTGTTTTGACGAGCTTTGCAGGAGCAGTAAAGGTGAGCAGGGCGTCGAAGTCGCATACGACGCTTTGAAAAAGATTATCGAAACGAAAGAAGAATTCTTGTTCGTAACCAAACAGAACACGGCGTTTTATATGAGAAAGGATCCCGATTACGATTACGAAACGGGCGAGCTTTCCCGTCTGTTGTCTTCGTTTAAAACCTATCGCTATCGTGGCGCGAAGCAAAAGCAGGAAACAGTCGCGGAGTGATCTCCCCGCGTCCGGTGTTTTGTCGCGTTTTTCCGCATTTGAATTCGATATTTCTTGACACGACGCGTGGCGTGCGATACAATAAAATCACAAAGTAGATAAGCCGCGTAAAGTGTTGCAAAATGGAACGTTGTTTGCAAACGAAAGGTGAATCCTGCGGTGGCTTATTGCGTTCGTTGTGAAATATTTTCCACCGAACCTTCTTTGTAATAGGAGGTTTTTTTTATGAAGTTTTCCACACGCAATATCGCGTATATAGCGCTTCTTGCCGCCGTATCCGTCATTTTGAACACGCTGACGATCACAATGCCCGGTAGCGGCTTTGCCGTCAGTTTTACGTATATTCCGACCTTTATAGCGGGTTTCTTCTTCGGCCCCGCCGCGGGATTTCTCGTTGGTTTCATCGGCGACGTTCTCGGCTGCATCATTTGGCCGAAAGGGCCGTGGCTTCCGCTTATCACGCTTGCGTCCGCAATGATGGGCGTGATCCCCGGCTTGGTGCGTTATCTTCCTTTCAATGAAAAGATTTTGCTTGCGATCTCCTTTGTGATCACGTATATCGTTTGCAGCGCGGGGATCAACACCTTCGCGCTTTGGCACGCTTATGCCGCCACGAAAAAAACGTTCTGGGTGTATTTGGTTGCGAGATTGCCGCTCCAAATAACGAATATGGCAGTCAATATGGTCGTTTGCTTCTTGCTGATGCCGCTCTTTAAAAGGATCATCGTGCCGCGCTTGCAAAAGGTGAAAGCGGTTTGATCATTCCGCTACGCGTTTTCTTTTTCCACGCGCCGGATTTCTAAGAAGAATCGCCCTTAAATCCCGAACGGGTTTGAAAACGATAAGCAATCCGAAATAAAACAAACAGCCGATCAAAGTCGCCGATGCGCTCGAAATAAGGAGCGGAAAGGCGGCTTTTTCGCATAGCGAGAAGGTCAATTTCGTAATCAAAGCGGTCGGAAACGCAAAGAGCATCGAACAGAGTGCGGGGCGAAAGATCCGCGCGCTGAACGCGTTTTTGCGATACAGGAAGCAAAGCCCCATAACAAAAGTAATCGTGTTGAACGTACATTCTCCGACGGCAAGGGCATACACGCCCAAATAACGCGGTAAAAGCAGAATTTCCGCGATCAACGCGACGGCGGCGACCACGAATGCGAAAAACACTTTTTTCTCTTCTCCGAGCGAATTTAAGGTCGTGTTTATAAGCCCCGAGAGCGCCGCGGGGATCATCATACCCGAAGCAAAAGAAATGAATTTTCCTGCGCCTTCGTCGCGGAAGAGCAGGATCCCATACGTTTCCCCGAGCGTTATGAAAAGCGAATAGAATAAGACGGTTATGATAAAGATGAAAACGATCGAGTTGTCAACGCGGGTTCGCAGCTCGTTCCATTTTCCTTTGGCGGCGAGCGCGGCGGCTTCCGGCAGAATGACGACGGATAACGCACCCGTTAGAGAAAGCGGCGCGAAGAGCAGAGAAAACGCCATTCCGACCGCTCTCCCGTACTCTGCGGCGGCTTCCCCGGAGCTCATTCCTTGCTTGACGAGAGCGGCGGGCAATGCGATCGCAATAAAAGACGCGATCAATCCCGATGCAATTCGCATAACCGTAACGGGCGCGCTTGCTTTGACCAAACTCTTTATGCCTTCGGGTTTTCGGATTCTTCCGCCTTTTACAAAGTATAAAATGACGAGAACGAGCAGGGCGCCGTAATCCGTGACGGTAAACGCGATCGCAAGCGCCAAGCTTTTCGAAAGCAACAAAAAGGCGTTGGAAAGGAATGTCAAGCAGACAACGATCTTTATGATTTCTTCGATAAATTCCGTTAAACTGTAAGCGAGATAGCGTCCGCGCCCCATTAAATAGCCGCGAAAGATTTGATATAAAGCGGTGCTGAACAGCGCGGGCAATATGATGTAAAACAGCTTGACGCACCGATCGTCCGAAAAGGCGGAAGCAAGCTTCTCCCGAAAAAGAATCGCGCCGAACGAAAGAATAAAAGCGATCCCGAGGGAGAAGAGTGCCGCGCCCGTAACGACGCCGGAAATCTCTTTTTCTTTCTTCCCGACCGCCGATAATTCCGCTGTTTTACGTGAGAGCATCAACGGTATGCCCGAACAGGCGATCGTGCAAAATAATCCGAAAACGGACGTAGCCATTTGAAATAGTCCGAGCACTTCGGCGCCGACCTTTCTCGAAAGAAAAATCTTGAAGAAAAAGGACGTCAAGCGCGTCAGGATCGAAAAAAGCATGATAAGGATGGTGCTTTGTTTTAAGGATCGCATATTTCTCCGAATGCTTTGCAGCGTTATAATATATGGAGAAAAGCGTCGAAATATTATAAAAGAAAAACCCCGCGTGATGCGGGGCTTTTCGTTATTGCTTCAAAGGTTAATCTTTGAATTCGTCACGAGCGCTTCCGGACTTGGATTCGGAACCTTCCTCGTCCTTCCTCTTCGCATTTCTGTCATACGAAGCGTTCGCTTTGGCGGGCACGCCCTTGTTCTTCTTGGGCGCGTACTTCCTTACGAGCCATACGACGATAACCGCGATCAAGACCGCCGCGATCGCAATGGAAGTGATATACGTCCAGAGCAGGGTGGTGTTGAGCTTCTTTCTTTCGTCGTCGTTGTCGTTCGGGGTTTCCTCTTCGGACTTCTCTTCTTCTTTTTCGAGAACGATCACGCTGTTGGTCAAACGGAAGTCTTTATTCGCTTGCGTTTGGATCTCTTTGCCGTTCGCGTCTTTCTTTACGTCTCCGTTTTCGTCTTTCTCGTAATCGGTGTAAAGCGCGGTCGCGGTGTTATATTCGTCCTCGGAGATCTTCGCCATGCTGACGTTATCGATGAAGTAGTAGCCTTGGAGCTTTCCGTCGTCCGTGTTTTCACCGAGCGTAAATTTGAAGTAAGCGCCGCTGACGGAAGAACTCTTTTCGTTGTGCAGGTAGAAGTTGATCTTCTTCCAGCCGCCGAGCGTTTCAGTTCCGTCGTTTGCATAGGTGCTCGTGTTGACGGGGATTGTATAAGTTTGATCGTCGATCGTAACGATGACCTTCGCGGTGTTGTCCCTGTTGAGGCAAGCCGTACGAACGTACGCCGTGAATTGATAATAGGTATTGCTGTCCAGGGTTAAAGAAGTGGACTGATAGGTGTAGTAGTTTGCGTCACGGTTGTTGATGAGCAAGATGTAATGTCCGACCGTCGCACCGTCTTCCATGCCTTCGGAGGTAAAGATCTCGCTGGCGGAAAGAGCGGTTCCTTCTTTGATGACTTTCTCGGTCGTTTCGTTGCCGTCATCGTCCGTTCCTTTCCTTTCTTCATAGACACCGAGCGTCGACTTGCCGTCCGTATCGGTATACTTGAAGTTATTCTCGGAAATAACGCCCGTTACTTGCGAATCGGAATTCGTGTAACCCGAAGAAGAGGGACCGGAACCGGAGAAACCGGAGGGCTTGACGGCGGAATCCTTCGCAGAGGTGCTGTCAAACGTAACGGTCGTAAACTTCGCGGTCGCGGTGTCTTGCTTTTCGGAATACTCTTTAAACTCGTCTTCCGTCAAGGTGACGTAAGAGAAGCTGTCGAAGAGGAGCGTTCCGCTGTACGTTTCGGTCGTGTTTCCTTTTTGTCCGAAGTACAATTCGAAGTATGCAGTAACGGAGGAAAGACCGGTGTTGACGACGAAGCAGTATTCGACCCAACCGTCGGTGTTTTGGACGGTGTAAGAGGGCTCAAACGTATCGGTGGACGTCGTCGTAAGATAGATCTGACCGACCGCGCCGTTGATCGCTTTCGCATAGCACTTCATCAGGTAATATGTGTTCGAGTTAAGGGAGAGGGAAGTGCTCTTAACCGCCGCGGTGTTCGTAACGTCGCTGTCCGCAAGGGAAATCGTCGCCGCGCCGCGGGAAGTGATCATAAGGAGGTTGGGGGCGCCGAACGTGACGGGCTTCGCTTTGGTTTCTGCGGAACTGCCGGAAGACCAGTTGTTGAAGATCACGCCTTTGGTCAGATTAAATTGCGAGAGATACTCGTTGCTTGCATTGACGTTGATCGAGCCTGCGATCAAGTTATTGACTTTTACGTTGTCTTCCGTGCCGTTCTTGTCAACCTTTTGGGAGATCTCGGACGTACCGTACGACTCGTCAACGTTGTTCGTCCAATCCGAAGGAACGCCGGTGTAGAAACCTTCGTTTCCGAATTCGTCGAGATATTTTACCAACCCCGTCGTTTGGTCGATCTCGGTCTTGGAAAGGTTGTAGGAGTTGAAGTTCGCGTTCGTGAACGTCGCGTCGTTTTCGGCGAACGTCTTGGTGTTCACGTACGTATCGCTCGAAGCCTTGCTGTACTCGGTGTACGTGATCTGCTCCATATTGATATTCGCAATCAAATAGCCACCTTTCTTATAAGAGGAAGGATCGTACGCCGTACCGCTGCCGTAAGAGATTTCAACGCGCAGGAAACGGCTGTTCGTCGAAGCGTCCGGAGCGTCCGCATTCGCGCCTTGGATATAGAAGGAGTACTCCGCGTAATCATTCGTGAGTTCGTTATCGTAATCCTTCGTGTTGATGCTGAAAGAGGAAGCCGCGGTTCCGTCTTTGTCAACGATTTTCAAATTGACGGTGTCGTCGTCCTCAATGCCGAAGGTCTTGATCCAAACGGAAAGTCTGTAATGCAGGTTCTGTTTGATCTCAACATAGTCGGTCATGTTCATCGAATACGCAGTGGGGATCGTGCTGTTGACGATCAAAACGGGAGCGAGGGCGTACGGATAGCCGGGGTTAGAGTCGATGCCGTACTTCGTCTTCAATTCGTCCGTCCATTCCGCGGCGTCGAGATCCGCTTTGGAGATGACCTTAACGATAACGTCGCCTTCGTTTTGTCTGACGGTGTCGACGGTTTTGAATTCGTATCCGGTCGGAAGTCCGTTTCCGTCCAAGGTTTCGAAGTTGTGGTTCGTAACGAGATTGTCGTTTACGGAAACGAGGTCGACGATTTTGAGATAGGTTTGGTATTTGTCCGCATTTTCGATTTTCGCGTTGTATTCGGTGATCAAAGCGGCGCGTTCGTTTTCCGCGATATCGCAAATCTTGGTCAATTTGAGTTTGTCGAAATACGCGCTGCCTTGCGTAAAGTATTCTTCTTTCTCATCGTCGCCGATCCAAAGACCGATCGTGAATTCTTTGGAGCGGAATTGGTTTCCGAAGATATAGAAGACGACTTTCGCCCAGCCGCCGTTCAACGGTTGCGTGGTCGTGTTGATGTTCGCGATCTTATAGGTGTCCGCACCGGTCAAGACGACTTTCGCGCCTTTGGTGCTGTAATCGGTGATCGAATCGTCCTCATCCACGACGCATTTGACCCAAACGGAAAGTTCGTAAAGAGAAGCGAGGTCGATCAAAACTTTGGAGTTGGACTCGTAACCGACCGCAGAAGGCATATAAGAGGTCGTGTCGCCTTCGGGCTTGGGCTCGACTTTGACCAAAAGGACGTTTTTATCCGTCGCATTGTCGCCGTAAGCGGTGATGGCAGGGTTCGCACCGTACTTGTCCGCATCCCAATTCTCGTCGTCCGTGTTCAAAATGCCTCTCGTCAAATAGCTGGTCGGAGCGTCTTTTCCGTCCTTCGTGGACCAACCTTGCGGAGAGTAGGGCTTGGAAGAGGAATAGTCGTAATAATCGAATTCGCCGTTCGGTTGCGACATCGAAACGAACTTCGTGTTCGTCAATTCCGTGTTTGCTTCCGCTTCAAAGTATTCGGAAGAGGTGATCTTCTTCGCGATGACTTCGTCAAAGAAGGCATAGCCGGAAACCTTTTTGTCCATATAACCCAAAGCAAGGGTCACGGTGATCGAAGCGGACGCGGCGCGCGGCGCGGCGATATAGAAGGTATAGGTCGTAAAGTCGGTCGTCGGGGTTACGTCGGAGAAAACGGAGTAACCGTTGTCGGAAGAAACGCGGATCGTTGCGCCACCGCCTTCCACACTCGTGACTTTCGCTTTGACCGAAACGGTGTAGTACGCCGCGGTCGCCGTACTGAAGGAAGCGGAATAACCGTAGACGTTCGCCGTGCTGTTGTAGATCATCAGGAGATAATTCTCGGTGACCGTTCCGTACGGATTGGCAAGCGAAGCCCATTTTTCTTTCGCTTTATCGTAATTCTTTCCGGTGTTGATGATACCGGAAACTGTGTCGGACGAATTCGTTGCGGAAGTCGTGTAGGTGCTCCAACTCGAAACGTCGTAAGGCATCGTCTTGTTCGTCGTCGTAACGCTTTCGAAGTCGCCGTTCGTGACGAGCGAGGTGAAATCGCTTTCTTCTTTCTCATCTTCTTGCTCGGTGTTCTTGTTCGAGCAGGCGAACGCCGTAAGGACGATCGCGAAAGAAAGCATAACGACGAAGAGTGTAAGGATCCATTTCAAAGTAGTCTTTTTCATTTAATCATCTCCGATTAAAATTTTGTACTTTTCTATTTTAATATATAATAAAACTTTTAGCAATTACTTTTTTAATAAGTTTACATTATATTTTTGCGCGCGCGAATTGCGCCGGCGGCGGGGCAAAAAGAAGGAAAAACGGTGCAGCATTCCTTGTTTTCGGATGATGGAGAACGAACATACTACAATTATGCCAGAAGAATCGTTTATCCGAAGAATGATCGGGAAAGGCGCCGCGATCGTTGCCGCGTTTTTCGCGGGCACAGCGAACGGTTTTTTCGGCGGAGGCGCCGGAATGCTCGTCGTGCCGTGTTTATCCGTCTTTTGTAAGCTCGATCAAAAACGCGCTCACGCAACGGCGATCGCCGTTGTTCTTCCTCTGTCCGTTTTGTCATCGATACTTTGTATGATCGGTGGAACGTATTCTTTTTCGTACGGAACGTACGTCGGTGTCGGCGTCGTTCTCGGAGGCGTTCTCGGCGCAACGCTTCTGAATAAAATCCCGAAAGGTTGTCTGACGCTATTGTTTTACGGCGTTATGATCTACGCCGGGATCAGGATGGTTCTCGGATAATGGCTGAAAAAGCGTTTCTTTTGCTTCTTTGCGGCGTTGCGGGCGGCGTTCTCGGCGGGATGGGGCTCGGAGGGGGAACGCTCTTGATCCCTTTGCTTACAATCGGACTCGGCGTTCCTCAAAAACTTGCCGCTTGGCTGAATCTGGCAAGCTTTATCCCGATGTCCGTCGTCGCTTTGATCGTTCATTCTAAAAACAAACTCGTTTCTTTTAAGGACGCGGTGTTTTTCATTGTTCCGGCGCTCGGAGGCGCAATCGCCGGAAGCTTTTTCTTTCGTCGGATAGACGGAGAAATCGGAAGAATTGCCTTCGGTTGGTTCCTACTTTCCCTCGGTGTGATATCGTTGATCGCTTGTTTCGTAAGAATGCTTCGATCGAAATAAAGAAACAGCAAAAACCATATTCTACAAATGCATTATTACATTTGTCTTAAATTGTAATTTTTTTAAAAATCGGGTCGAAAAAATACAAATGGGGCTTTACAACGCGCGCGGGTTCGTGTTATATTATCTTAGTATGTTTTTTAGTTAAGGAGATATCATTTTATTTTGAAACTATCTTTTAAACGCGGCGTTCATCCCGTCGGCAATAAAGCGATATCGAAAGATGCGGCTCTTACGGATTTTCCCACGCCGCAGGAAGTTTCGATTCCGCTTTCGCAACATATCGGCGCACCCGCCGCTTTGGCGGTTGAGGTAGGTAGTGCGGTTAAAGCCGGAACGTTGATCGGTAAAGCCGCGAGCTTCGTTTCCGCGAACGTGTTTTCATCCGTCAGCGGCGTCGTCAAGTCGATTGAGAAAAAGCGCACGGCGATCGGTTCTTTTTGCGATCACGTCGTGATCGAGAACGATGGCTTGTACGAGGAAGAAACGTTGCCTTCGCTTTCGGAGCTTTCCTCGGAATCGATCAAAAACCGCGTCCGTGAAGCGGGTATTGTCGGAATGGGCGGCGCTACGTTCCCGACGCACGTAAAGCTTTCTCCCAAAACGCCCGTCGACGTTTTGATTATCAATGCGGCGGAATGCGAACCGTACATCACTTGCGATTACAGACTTTGTTTGGAAAAACCCCGTGAGATCATGGAGGGGATCGGTTATCTTATGACGGCGCTCGGCGTTTCGAACGCCATTGTCGGAATGGAAGATAACAAAGAGGACGCGATTGCTTCCTTACAAGCCGTTGCCCCCGAAAACGTTCGGGTTTGTTCTCTGAAAACCAAATATCCGCAAGGCGCGGAAAAGCAGTTGATCTTTGCTTTGACGGGCAGAGTGGTTCCCGAAGGCGCGCTTCCGTCCGATGTAGGCGCCGTCGTGGATAACGTACACACCGCTTTTGCCGTCTATGAAGCCGTCGCGCTCGGAAAACCGAGTTATATGAGAGCCATGACGATTTCCGGACAAGCTTGCACGCATCCCGGTAATTTCTGGGTCAGAAACGGCGTTACATATCAAGCGGTTGCGGAATTTGCGGGGATGCTTCCCGAAACGATGAAAGTCATCAGCGGCGGTCCGATGATGGGATTTGCGCAAGCGGATCTGCTCCCGTCGACCGGAAAAGGAACGTCTTCGATCCTTTTCTTGAACGATGACGAGATCTCGGATGGTGATAAGCCGATTTCCGCTTGTATCAACTGCGCGTCCTGCGCTTCGCATTGTCCGATGCATCTTATGCCGATGTTTATCGAAAGGGCGGTCGAAGAAGAGGATGCTTTGAAAGCGAAAGGCTTGCACGCGATGAGCTGTTTGGAATGCGGGTGCTGTTCGTTCGTTTGTCCGGCTTCGAGGCCTCTCGTGCAGAGCATGCGTCGCGCGAAGAAGCTGATTCGCGAGAAGGGGGTGTGATATGGGAAAGTTTATAGTTTCTTCCTCTCCGCACGTCGCGAATAAACGCACGGTATCGGGCATTATGCTCGAAGTATTGATCGCGTTATGTCCGGCGGTCTTTGTTTCCGTTTACGTTTTCGGGTTTTACGCGCTCTTCCTCGAAATTCTTTCCGTCGGTGCGGCGGTCGGCGCGGAGTGCTTGTTCAATTTGATTATGAAAAAAGAGCAGACCTATAAGGACTGTTCTGCTATGGTTACGGGTCTTTTGTTGGCTTTGAATTTGCCCGTTTCCGTTCCGTTTTACGTTCCGATCATCGGAAGCGCGTTTGCGATCATCTTCGTTAAAATGTTGTTCGGCGGGATCGGAAAAAATTTTGCGAATCCGGCGATTGCGGGAAGAATTTTCCTCCTGCTTGCTTGGGCGTCCTTTATGACTTCTTTCGTCGAACCGATCAATTGGGATCGAGGCGGAGCGTTTAAGTATTTCGCTTGCATTTTGGAAGGTCAAAACGGGCTCAAAGACGTTGCCGCGATCACGACGGCGACGCCGCTTTCCGCGCTCCGTTCGAGCGTTCAATATGCAAAAGATCTTCCGATATGGAAAATGTTTCTCGGTTATATCGGCGGTTCGCTCGGTGAAACGAGCGCGCTTGCCGTTTTGATCGGCGGCGCATATTTGATCGTTCGCCGTATCATCGATTGGCGCATTCCTCTGACCTTTATCGGAACGGTCGCTCTGTTCGCTTTGATTTACGGCGCGGCGAAAGGGAACGCGGGCGCGTTTATCCTTCCTTCGCTGTTCGGAGGCGGCTTATTCCTCGGCGCTTTCTTTATGGCGACCGATTATGCGACGACGCCGAATTCGAAATGGGGGCTCGTTGTGTTTGCGTTCGGTTGCGGGTTGATCACCTCGCTGATCCGTTTCTTCGGGAACTATCCGGAAGGCGTTTCTTTTGCGATTCTTTTGATGAATATTTGCACGCCGCTCATCGATAAAGCGATCCACCCCCGTCCGTTCGGCGCGGTCAAGGCGAAAAAAGGAGGCGCGAAATGAAAACCAGAAGTTTGGGTTACGAAATCGCGATGACGGCTTTGGTGCTCGTTCTGATCGCGGGAATCGCCGGCGCGCTTCTCGGGCTCGTCAACCATTTTACGAAGGTGGACGCGGAAGAGCTCGTCGCGAGGAAAGCGACTGCGGTTTATAAAGGTGAATTGAAGAGTTTCCCGCTCCAAGAGGGGATCAGTCAACAGATCCAATTCGAAGGCGGTAGAGTGTTCGGCGTTTACGTGCCGAAGGATCCGAGCGTTCAAAACGTGTACGTTCTTTGCGCGGAAGGTACGGGCGCGTATAAAGGAAAGTTAAGCATCCTTATCAACATTACGGACGGCAAGATCAAATCGATCGCCAAATACGAAGCGGACGAAACGCCGGGTCTTGGCAGTAAAGCGCTTCAAGAAAGCTATTTCAAACAGTATTACGACGTTGCGATAACGCCGGATTTTGCGGGATTCCGTCTTGTAAAGACGGCGCCTGCTGTCAGCAGCGAGGTCAAAGCGATCAGCGGCGCGAGCAAATCGAGCACGGCGGTCACGAACGCCGTCAACGCCGCGGCTTTATGGTATAAAACGGTTATACTCAAAGGGGGCGCACAATGAGAAACAATAAGTTGAACATTCTTACAAACGGCGTCGTTAAGAGTAATCCGACGTTCAGGCTCGTTCTCGGAACCTGCCCTACGCTTGCCGTTACGACGCAAGCGCTGAACGGGCTCGCGATGGGCGCGGCGGTCACGTTCGTTCTTTTGTGCTCGAACGTTATGATCTCGATCCTTAAAAACGTAATCCCCGATCGCGTTCGAATTCCGGCGTTCGTCGTCATTATCGCGACGTTCGTTACGGTCGTACAAATGGTGATGCAGAAGTTCCTGCCGTCGCTGTACGAGGCACTCGGCGTCTTCCTGCCGCTGATCGTCGTAAACTGCATCATTCTCGCGCGTGCGGAAGCGTTTGCTTCCTGCAATCCCGTGTTGGACAGCGCGCTGGACGGAATCGGAATGGGATTTGGTTTTACTTTGAGTTTGACCTTTATCGGGATCGTCCGCGAGCTCCTCGGCGCAGGTTCTTTCTTCGGCTTGCCGATCGGCTCGCTCGGAAACGTTTCGATGACCGTTTTCATTCTGCCCGCAGGCGGTTTCCTCGTGTATGGAACGCTGATGGCGCTCGTCAATTTCCTGACGCGTATCGCAGAGAACAGAAAGTACGAAAAATCGGCGGAGCATATCGCTTCGGCGGAGAAGGAGGCGTGATATGAATCTGTATTTTGCGATCATCGTCGGATCCGTCTTCGTCAACAACTTCGTTTTGAGCCAATTCCTCGGAATCTGCCCCTTCCTCGGCGTTTCCAAAAAGACGAACACCGCCCTCGGTATGGGTTTCGCGGTCATCTTCGTTATGTCGCTCGCTTCGGTGTTTACGTACATCGTAAACGAGTTCGTCCTTTTGAAATTGCACCTCGAATATATGCAGACCATCGCGTTTATCTTGATCATTGCCGCGCTTGTGCAATCGGTGGAGATCGTGATCAAGAAATTCAGTCCTTCGCTTTACAGCGCGCTTGGCGTGTATCTGCCTTTGATCACGACGAACTGCGCCGTGCTCGGCGTTGCGATCCTGAACGTGCAAAAGGCGTATAACCTCTTGCAATCCTTCCTGAACGGTTTGTTCGCGGGCGTCGGCTTTACGCTTGCGATCGTCCTTTTGGCGGGCGTGCGCGAGAGAATCAATCCGAAGAACGTTCCCGAATCTTTTCGCGGTTTCCCGATCACGTTGATCGCCGCCGCGCTTTTGAGTATGGGATTCAGCGCGTTCTCCGGAATGTTCGGAATTTCATAAGGAGGGCGGGAAAATGATAATGTTAGCTGCTAAACTGTATCTTGCGATTTTGATCCCGGCTCTCGTTTTGATCGTTATTGCGGCGATCTTTTCGGTCGTGCTTGCGTTCCTCGGGCGCAAACTCGAAGTCAAAAGGGACGAAAAAGTCGTTGAAGTCGAAGCGCTCTTATCGGGCGCGAATTGCGGCGGTTGCGGATATGCGGGTTGCAGCGCTTTTGCCGAAGCGCTTTGCAACGGAAAGGCGGATCTTTCTTCCTGCAACGCAACGAGCAAGGCAAACAAAGATAAGATCGCCGAGATCCTCGGAACGGTGAACGAAGGGGAAGAAATGTCCTTCGTCGTTTGCTGTAACGGCGGAAGCGCTTGCGAGGATAAATACGATTATCACGGCTACGGCGATTGTGCGTCTATGGAAATGCTTGCGGGCGGAAGAAAGGCTTGTCCGGTCGGCTGTATGGGCGCGGGAACCTGCGTCAAGCATTGCGATCATCACGCGTGCGATATCGTCGAGCAGGGGTACGCGCGCATATCGGACGTGCGTTGCACGCTTTGTTCGAAATGTGCGAAGTCATGTCCGAAAGGGCTGATCAAGAAGATTCCGACGCGCGCCAAAGTGTACGTGGCTTGCTCAAACCACGCGAAAGGAAAAGAAGTGCGTTCGTACTGCAAGGCAGGGTGTATCGGTTGCGGAATGTGCCAAAGAAATTGCCCGAACGGAGCGATTACCGTCGTGGATAATCTCGCGGTCATTGATTATTCGAAATGTACGGGATGCGGCGTTTGTGCGTCGAAATGTCCCTCAAAATGTATTAAAACCAGAGAATAAATAACGAAAAAGTCAGAGCAAGGGAAAGGAGAAAAAGGGTATGGAAAAAATTGCGATCATTGATTTGGGCTCGAACACGGCGCGCCTCGTCCTCGTAAACATCTTGGAAGGCGGATATTTTTACGTGTTTGACGAGCTCAAAGAGTACGTAAGACTCGGTCAGGATATGGAAATGGACGGGTTTTTGCGTCCGGCAAGGATCGAACAAACGAAGAAAACGTTGCAAATGTTCAGAAGATTTTGCGATTCGAACGGCGTGGAAAAGATTTTCGCATACGCGACGGCGGCGGTTCGTCGTGCGAAAAATCAAAAGAGCTTCCTCGAAGAGGTGTCCGTTACTTGCGGCATAAAGCTTCGCGTTCTCAGCGCGGCGGAAGAAGGGCAGTTCATTTACACCGGCGTCATTAATTCGATGGATATCCCCAAAGGATTGATCGTCGATATCGGCGGCGGTAGCACGAAGATCGTCTACTATAACAGGAAGACGATTTTGGAGCAAGCGGCGCTTCCGTTCGGTGCAGTTACGTTGACCGATATGTTTAAGGGGCAGGATCTTTTGCCCGAAGAAAGGGCGGAGAAGATCGAAGCGTACGTGCGCTCGCAACTCGAAGAGTTCGAATGGCTCAAAGACCTCGATCCGGACACGCGCATCATCGGCGTCGGCGGATCTTTCAGAAACCTCGGCAAGATCAGCCGAAGGCTGAAAAAGTACCCCTTGAACGTTGCGCACGACTATCACGTCGAAGCGGGCGAATTCAAAACGATTTACGACACGATCAAAACCCTTCCGTTGGATCGCACGATCAAGATCAAAGGATTGAGCAGTTTCCGCGCGGATATTTTCCCCAGCGCGCTTGCGATCATCGATCCGATCATGGATATCTGCGGATTCGATCAAATCGTGATCAGCGGATCGGGTATGCGCGAAGGCGCGATGTTTAAGTATGCCGTTCCGACCGTTTCCGAAAAACCGATCTCGGACGTTCTCGGTTACAGCCTGAACACGCTTGTCAGACAATTCAATTTGAACGAAGACCACGTCCATCACATTATGGATCTTTCGATGCAGATCTTTAAGCAACTTAAAGTGTTGCATAAGCTTCCTCGTTTGTATGTACGCGTGCTCCGCGCCGCCGCGATGCTTCACGACGCAGGCTCGACGATCAAGTTTTACGATCACCATAAGCA
>DBVY01000024.1:0-18418 GCA_002308575.1 Christensenella sp. UBA1252 | reverse complement strand
TCCGCGCATAAGGACGGCGTTCCCGTGATGGAAGAAATGGCGAAATACCACAGCCTTCTGACCGAAGAAGACGTGGCGGCGGTCAAGAAACTCGGCTTGATCTTGAAGATCGCGGAAAGCTTCGACAGAAGTATGAGCGGCATTATTACGGGTATTACCTGCGACGTTCTCGGCGACAGCGTGATCATGAAGACGATCACCGAATCCCATACCGATTGTTCGCTCGAAATCTCCGACGCGCTGAATTGCCGCAACGAATTCAAAGCGTCTTACGGGAAGAACCTCGAGATTCTTTAATATACGGGGAAGTAGTAGAGGTCATATAGTTAAACAGAATTCAGTAAAAAACGCCTGACGATTGATTTCGTCAGGCGTTTTTATAGCCGTGCGAGATCAGCGCTCGACGCGGAAATAAGAGATCCCGGAAAACTCTTTCCAATAGTATTTGAATTCCACGATGATAACTTTGTATTTGTTGTTTTTGAAATTCATCGTGACTTCTCCCTTATCGGAATCGACGCCCGCGCATCTGAAATACTCTGTCGTAAACCACATGGTCGCAGGCGAAATCGGAAGGAGGGGCGTTGCGGAGAGATATAAGTTATCCTCCGAGGTGAGGTTGGAATAGTCGTCGTTCAGAAAATAGTAGCGAGGTTGATCTAGGATGGCTTCGTCCGGCAATGAAACGGAATAAACGTTTTTGTAGGGGAGAAGGGGAAGCGCTTTCGCATCTTCACCATAAGGCGAGGAAACCGAAATATAATTGGAGTGTTCCTTCGTCGGCGTCGTTTGGACGTAATAAGACGCATTGACGCCTTCTACCGTTAAATACGGGAAGTCATCCGGATAGGCGTCGGGATAGGTTGCCTTTTTGGACGAAATCGCGCCGCCGAAATAAAGCGACAGTCCCGTGATCGTCAGCGCAATCAAAACGAAAACGACCGCGCACGCGATAATCAGAAGTTTTTTATATTGAAAGATTTTCCTGTTTTTTTGAACGTTCGCGTCTTCGTCTTCGCGCACGAGCGCGGATTCTTCGACTTCAAAGAAGTCGCAAATGAGTTTCATGGATTCTTTGCAAGGAAGACCGAGCCCGTTTTCCCATTTTGCGACCGCGCTCCTGCTTACGAAGATCTTATCCGCGAGTTCTTGCTGAGAAATCCCTTTTTCGGTTCTCAGCTTTTTGAGTTTTTCATAAAATTCCATTTTTGATTTCTCCTTTTTCGGCGCCTTCGACCTTATTATAACACGGGCGGGTTGAATTCGGTCGTTACTTTGCTTTTCGCCGTTGTTACTTTGCTTGCGAAAATGAGAAACGGTTTTTTTATCGGTAAATCAAATAAGCATATTGATTGATCGTATCCGAAAACTTGCAATCGACCATCAACACGATTGCGTTGCAAGGGAGATCTGCGAAATGGACTTGTATTTTACCCGTTTCTTGATTGAAATTGTCAACGTCATAAAAAACGAGTTGTTCACCTTGCTTTTCGGGGTCGGAATCGTAAGGGGAATAATCGTTGTTTAAAAATCCGTAATACACCCGAAGGATCTTCATATCCTTGGGATCGATCAATCGAACGATATCGTATTCGTTTTTGTATTCCAAAACGGGAAGCACCTCTTGAACGATCGGTCCATGGGGAATGGAATCGGGCCATATCGTTAATTGATAATGTCCGTTTTCGTTTAAAAGGTAATCTTCTCGTTTTGCGGTGCAAAACTGTGCGATTTTCTTGTCTATGGAGAAGGCGGACGGCTTTTGATAGGGATAAACGTCCGGGGTGAAATGATTATAATCGTAAATACAATAAACCACGCCGAAGATCGTACCGGCAAGAAACAAAATCGCGGCGATACCGACGATAAGAACCATTAAACGATATTTGCGAATCTTTCGATTTTTATTTACGTTTTTTTGCGCCTCCGTTTCCAACAAATCCTCCGGTTTCTTCCCGAAATAATCGCATAAGAGTTGAAGAGATTCTTTACTCGGAAGTCCGATTCCGGTTTCCCATTTTGCGACTGCGCTTCGGCTGACGTAAACTTGATCCGCGAGTTCTTGCTGAGAAATCCCTTTTTCGCTTCTCAGTTGTTTGAGTTTTTCATAAAATTCCATTTTTTCGTTCCTCCTTTTATTATCGGCGCCTTTGTCTCTATCATAGCACGAAAAAGAGAAAATGGGTTGTCCTCGATTGTTCCGTTTTTGTTACTTAAAAATCAAGGCGTATAACAGGAAGACGTAATTGCGGAAAAAACATAAAAAAAGGGTTCGCCGATCGGCAAACCCTTAAACGTTCGGAAAAGAAAAAATAGATTAAAGGACTCTGACTTTCAAAGCGCCTTTTGCAAGCAACTCGATCGAAGCGTCCGAAGGAGCGGAAGCGAGATCCGCGATCACGTAAGAAACGTCGCCGCGCTTTGCAACAGCGATCTGCGCCGTCGATCCGAGATATTTAGCGGCTTTATCTTCGGCATTGGCTTCTTTCGTCAACATGGTAACGCGAACAGCGCCTTTTTTCGGAACCGAAAGAGCGGGGCAGTTTACGCTGTTTTTGATATTGCCGTTTTCGATGAAATCTTTGAGTTCGGCGGAAGCCATGACCGCGCAGTTATCTTCCGCTTCGGGGGTCGAAGCGCCGAGGTGCGGGATCGTGATAATCTTATCGCTGACGCCGATAACAGCGGGAACAGGGAAATCGGTAACGTACTTTTTAACTTTACCTTCTTCGAGCGCGGAAATCATCGCCGTGTTGTCCACGAGCTCCGCACGCGCGCAGTTGATGATGCGAACGCCGCTCTTCATTTTTGCGATCGCGTCCGATCCGATCATACCCTTGGTCGCGTCGTTATAAGGAACGTGGATCGTGATGAAATCGCTTGCCGCGTAAATGTCGTCCAACGAAGCGGTGAAAGTAAGTTCTTCGTTGATC
The DNA here is from genome assembly GCA_002308575.1 of Christensenella sp. UBA1252. Taxonomy (GTDB): domain Bacteria; phylum Bacillota; class Clostridia; order Christensenellales; family CAG-1252; genus CAG-1252. The sequence goes on along the minus strand of DBVY01000024.1, from coordinate 15,485 downwards.
GCTTTTGCTTTTTCCTCGGTAAAGAAAGGATCGTAACCGATGACTTTCATACCGAGAGCAATCGCCGATTTTACGACGAGCGCGCCGATCGCGCCAAGACCGATGACGCCGAGCGTCTTATGGAAGATTTCGGGGCCGACGAAGGCTTTTTTGCCGCTTTCCACTTGTTTCGCCGCATCTTCTTTTCCTTTCAGCGTGCCTGCGAAAGCAACGCCGCCGATCACGTCGCGGCAGGAGAGAAGAAGCGCCAAAACAACGAGCTCTTTGACTGCGTTTGCGTTCGCGCCGGGCGTGTTGAAAACGACGACGCCGTTATCCGTCATTTTGGGAAGGGGAATATTGTTTACGCCTGCGCCTGCGCGCGCGACCGCAACGAGAGAGGGATTGATCTCATATTCGTGCATCGCCGCACTGCGAACGAGGATTCCGACGGGATCCGCCGCGTCGTCCGAAACGCGATAGGCGTCTTTTTTCAAATTTTCAAAAATCAAATCGCTGATAGGATTCAGTTTCTTAATCTCGATCATAATTTCTCCTTATGCGTTTTCGAGCTCGAATTTCTTCATAAACTCGATGAGTTTCTTTACGCCTTCCACGGGCATTGCGTTGTAGATGGAAGCTCTCATACCGCCGACGAGCCTGTGTCCTTTGATGGAAACAAGACCGTTTGCCGCCGCTTCTTTAACGAACTTCGCGTCCAACTCTTCCGAACCCGTAACGAACGGAACGTTCATGATCGAGCGATCCTCTTTGTTGACGTTGTTCTTGTAAAGCTTGCTGTTGTCGATGAAATCGTAAAGCATCGCGGCTTTTTCTTCGTTGATTTTGTTGATTGCGGAGATGCCGCCCATCGCTTTGAGATGGCGGAGCGTAAGCATCGCGATATAGATGCTGAATGCGGGCGGGGTATTGTAAAGGCTGTTCTTGTCCGCTTGCGTCTTATAGGCGAGCATCGTCGGGCAGATCGGAAGCTCTTTGCCGATCAAATCCTTCTTGATGATGACGACGGTAAGACCCGCCGCGCTGATGTTTTTTTGCGCACCGGCGTAAAGAAGCCCGAATTTGGAAACGTCGATGTCACGGCTCAAAATTTCGCTGCTGACGTCCGCCACGAGGGGGCATTCGGTTTCGGGGAACTCTTTCCATCTCGTTCCGAAAATCGTGTTGTTCGAAGTGATATGGACGTAACTCGCGTCCTTTCTGAAAGAATCCTTCGAAACTTTCGGAATGTAGGTATAAGTCTTATCTTCGGAAGAAGCGACGAGGCGGATATCCCCGTATTTTTTCGCCTGCTTATAAGCAAGGTTCGCAAAGTTTCCGGTAACGACGTAGTCCGCTTTTCCTGTCGCCGAGATCAAGTTCAGCGGTACCGCGTCGAATTGCTGACTCGCGCCGCCTTGCAACAAAAGGATTTGATAATCCTCGGGAATGTGCATCAATTCGGCAAAGAGGGCGAGGCACTCCATATGGATCGCATCGTAGACTTTGGCGCGGTGGCTCATTTCGGTTACGCTCATTCCGCTTTCGTTATAGTTCAAAAATTCATTCTGCGCTTGTTTCAGAACATCCTCGAAAAGCATGGAAGGCCCTGCGGAAAAATTGTAAACTCTCATATATAATCTCCTTTTTAGAGTTTTTTGTTCGGTGTTATTTTACCTCATTAAAAATCAAAAGGCAACTAAACGCCGTAACGTTTTCCTTACAATTTCCATAAAAAACGCATGTCGGTTTTTATAGCGAAAAATAAGCTATCATTTTTTGCGAAAAAGATCGGATTCGATCGGAGGATTAAGAAAAGCCCTCTTCATCAGAAGAGGGCGAAAGGGTTTATACACTTGCCGCGGCGGATAGGGCGGCAACGTGATAATTGGTTTCATAATAGGAAAGAAGCGTACCGATATCCGACCAATAGCCGTTCATGACTTTTGCGTAGATCTGTCCGGTGACTTTCGGAAAAACGTCACGTGCGAAATCGCAAAATCCGGTCGGAATCTTCTTTAAGATCTCGCTTTTCATAACGTAGATCCCCGTGGATGCGATATGACTGATCGGCTCTCTCGGTTTTTCGATGAAGGATCGAACTTTTCCCGCGCCGTTTAAGAGCATAACGCCGAAGGCGGACGGGTCTTTGACCTTGGCGGCGGCGATCGTTACGAGTTTTCCGTGATTTTTATGAAAATTGATAAGGTCGGAAAGATCGAAATCGGTAAACGCATCGCCCGAGATCACGAGAAAATCTTCTTTGAAGCCCTCCGCCGCGACTTTGACGCCGCCCGCCGTTCCGAGAGGCTCTTTTTCGATATAATAGCGCAGTTTTACGCCGAGGTCTTTTCCGTTTCCGAATGCTTCCACGATCTTTCCCGCCATGTAACCGAGCGAGAGGGATATCTCGTAGATCCCGTGTTTTTTCAAAAGTTCGATGATGTATTGCAAAATGGGTTTGTCGATGATGGGCATCAAAGGTTTGGGCGTATGATCCGTCAGAGGCGAAAGCCTCGTTCCTTTTCCTCCTGCCATAATGACCGCTTTCATTTTCGTCCTCCTTTGTGCGTAGTATGCGGAAGCGACGTTTTTCTATTCCGCGCGGAAGGGAAGTGTCGGCGTCTTTTCGACGAAAAGAATCGTTTCGGCTCCCTTTTTTTCGCCGTCTTCGGCAAAGGTTCGACTTGACGAAATCATATTATAAGGTCTATAATACGTATAGAACATAACCGCGCAATGCGTTTTATTATTTAGGAGCAATATGGCAAAAAAATTAAAAATCGGTTTTTTGGGCGGCGTAGGCGAGATCGGTAAAAATATGACCGTGATCGAGTACGGCGACAGCATCATCGTGATAGACGCGGGGCTTACGTTCCCTTCCGAGGAAATGCTCGGAGTGGACGTCGTAATTCCCGATTTTTCCTATCTCGTGGAGAATAAAGAAAAGGTGAAAGCGGTCATTTGCACGCATGGCCACGAAGATCATATCGGCGCAATCCCGTACCTTTTACAGGTTATGGATTCTCCCATGATCCTCGGGTCGAGGCTGACTTTGGGGTTGATTCGCGCCAAGATCGAAGAGTTCGGGCTTAACGCGAAGATGAAGACGGTCGAGAGCGGAACGGAGCTCTCCGTGGATTGTTTCAAGATCCGTTTTTATAAGGTCTGCCATTCAATCGCGGGTGCGCTTGCTTTGTCCATCGATACGCCGCAAGGTGTGATCTTCCATACCGGCGATTTCAAGATCGATCATACGCCGATTGATAACGAGCAGATGGATTTTTACGCGCTCGCCGAACTTGGGAAAAACGGGGTAAAGCTGATGCTTTCCGATTCCACGAACGCGGAAAGACCGGGTCATACGATCAGCGAAAAGAAAGTCGGCGAAAGCATTTCGAGAATTTTCGCGGCAAACGTGGGTAGGCGTATCATCGTCGCGACGTTCGCATCCAATCTTCACAGGATTCAGCAGATCCTCGATATTGCGGCGGCGAGCGGCAGACGCGTCGTTTTGAGCGGTCGTAGCGTAATCAAAGTCGTTGAGCTCGGAAAGACTTTGAATCTTTTGCATTACGACGACAGTTTGATCGTTACCGAAGCGGCGATGAAGAGTATTCCTCCTGAAAAGCTTTGCATCATTTGTACGGGTTCACAAGGCGAGCGAGTCAGCGCTTTGACGAGAATGGCGGCGGGTGAACATCCGTCGATCACCGTCGGGATCAAAGATACGATCATTATTTCCGCGAGTGCGATTCCCGGAAATGAAAAAAGCATTTATAACGTAATAAACAGTTTGTATCGTTTGGGCGCGGAAGTGATTTACGCCGCGATCGAGGACGTTCATACCTCCGGTCACGCGCATCAGGAAGAACTGAAAATGATGCTTTCGTTGATCCGCCCGAAATATTTTATTCCCGTACACGGTGAATTCCGTCATTTGAAAATCCATGCGGGGATCGCGCAATCGATGGGCATTCCGAAAGAGAATATTTTGATCCCCGAGCTCGGTTGGTGCGTCGAAATTGCCAAAGACGGTTTAAAAAAATTGGACGGGATCAAAGCGGGCAATTCTTACGTGGACGGAGATGCGGTCGGTGATCTCGAACCTGTGATCAAAGATCGCCGTCAACTTTCGGCGGACGGCTTTATCATCGTTTTGTTGACCGTAAACGTCGAAAACGGAAAGATCCCCTCTCAACCCGAGATCATAACGCGCGGTATGGCGGCTTTATCCGAAGAAGAGATCGCGGAGATGAAAAAACAAGTTCTCGGCGCCCTCAAAAATATGAAGTATATCAATAGCGACAACCGAGAAGCGGTCAAATCCACGATCCGTCGCACGGTGCGCAAATTGTTGTATCAATCGCAATCTTCGCCGATGATCGTTCCGATCGTCGTGGAAAAATAAGAGATATGAAAACGGAACTTCTTTCTCCCGCCGGAACTCCGGAAAAACTCTGTGTTGCTTCGCATTTCGGCGCTGACGCCGTTTATTTTTCGGGCAAGAAGTTCGGGCTTCGCGCCTATGCCGGCAACTTCGACAGAATCGAGATCGAAAAGGCGCTTGCCTTTTTGCATAAAGAGGGGAAGAAAGGGTACGTTACCGTGAATTGCTTCGCTTACGACGAAGATTTTCCCGAGCTCAAAGACTATTTGGCTTTCCTCAAAAGCGTGGGCGCGGACGCCGTCATCGTTTCGGATCCGGGCGTTCTTTCCGTTTGCCGAAAGGAATTCCCTTCTCTCGAAGTCCATATTTCCACGCAAGCGAACACGTTAAATTCTTACACCGCTTCTTTTTACGCCGATTTGGGGGTAAAAAGGATCGTGCTTGCGAGAGAACTTTCGATCGACCGTATCAAAAAGATACGCGACGCTTTGCCCGTATCCGTCGAGATCGAATGCTTCGCGCACGGCGCGATGTGCATCAGTTACAGCGGTCGTTGCTTGTTATCTAACTATTTGAACGGTCGGGATAATTACAAGGGCGAATGTGTGCAGGCTTGCCGTTGGGAGTACGTGATCCACGAAAAAGGGCGAAGCGAAAAAGAACTTTCTTTGGAAGAGGACGAGCGCGGCGCGTATATTTTAAACAGTCACGACCTAAAAACGATTACTTTCCTTGACGAACTCGCGAAAGCGGGCGTATACTCATTTAAGCTTGAAGGAAGGATGAAGTCCGCTTATTACGTGGCTTCTTGCACCGACGCGTATCGCAGAGCGCTCGACAGTCTGATGCAAAATCCCGATTCTTATCGTTGTAAAAAAGAGTGGGACGAGGAATTATATCTTTGCTCCAATCGCGGTTTTACGGAAGGATTTATGCGAGGTGGGAAGGGCGGCACGGATACGATCGGGTACGATAATTCGCAATCCAAAGGCGGCGCGGATTTCATTGCCAAAGTTTTAGGCTATGATTTTGAAAAAAAGTGTGTTATAATAGAACAAAGGAACCGATTCGCCGTCGGAGAAACTCTTGAATTGATGTCGCCGGGCAAGGATCCGCGCGTCATAAAAGTTACGGAAATGTTCGACGAGGAAGGGCAAAAAGCAGAAGACGCCTGCCTTGTTCAGCAAAAGCTGTTCGTCAAGTCGGAAACGCCGGCGTCGGAATGGGATATTTTGAGAAGGAGAAAGTCGTGAGCATCAAGTGGAATAAACATCTCGTTATTTTATACGATAAACAAAAAAGCACTTTGATTTGCGACGCTCTCAAAAATGCGATCGGTGCGTCTTTCCCGGGGTGCGATATTATAACGGTGGACGACGTAGGATATTTGAATGCGGGCAATCGTTTTTGGCGTGTTAAGACCGCGAATTTTTCCGCGAAAAACGCCCGCTTCTTCGTTAAATGGTTCAGCAAGATCCGTGAAAAAAGCGACGAAAATCGAATCAAAGAGGAAAGAGAACGCCTCTCTTCGGGGGAAATCGGCAAACTGACTTTTTCCGAAAGGCGCAACACGGCGATCGGCAGGATCGTCAATATTATTACGCGTTTCCGTCCCGCGATCATCGTCGCAACGAACGCTTATTCTTTGAAATTGACGTTGCTCGCGAGAAAAATTACGGGAAACGACGCGAAAGTCGTGGCTGTCGTTTCGGATTTTGCTCTGTCGGCTTCGTTCGTGCGTTCGGGTGTGGATCTTTATATGGTTGAGAACGATATGCTCAGGGACGCTTTGATGCGTTTCGGCGTCGATCGCGATAAAATTGTAATCTCGGGTATGCCGTTTTCGGAAGACCAACGCCCCGTGAGTTCGAGATTGCAAGCGAGAAATCAACTCGGTTTGACGGGGGATCTTCCCCTGATCGTCGTAAACGGCGGAGATTATTGCACCGCAACGATCAAAGACAAAGTCGCAAGACTGCTTACGGAAAAAAGAAAATTCGCGCTTTTGATCTTGACGTACGGAAATACTTCGATCCGTCGATATTATAAAAAAATCGCAGAGGAATCGGAAATCGAAGTTCTGTTTAAATCCAAGCTCGAATACTCGTTGATCTTTGCGGCGGCGGACGTCGTCGTAACGATCCCGGACACCCATTTTATCTTTTCCGCTTTCGTGAATAAGATCCCCGTCGTTCTTTTGGACGGCATTACCGTTCTCGAACACGATATCTTCCGTTATCTCGTCGAGAGCGCGCTCGTCACGCCCGCCAAAACGCCCGAAGAAACGTATGCGGCGGTCGAAGAATTATTGGTCGACCCCGACAGGCGTGTTGAAATGATCGACCGTGAAGAAGGGTATTATTTGAAAGAAAAGAGCTATGGCGGCGGCGCTCTCCTTTATGATATCTTGACGATTGCCGCGCCCGAAGACCTCGCGTAATTTATTTTTCTTTTTTATAAAGATCGGATTTTTCTTGCTTTTCGACAAACTCTCCGGCTTCGAAAAAGGTGTCGGCGCGAGGGCTTTTAACCGCTCGCATCGTCAGCGCCAATAGGTGCTGAACGATCAGCCCGATCAAAGCGCTCATCCACATAACCGCAAAACTGTAATTTCCTCCTATATCTCCGCTCTTTTTAACGAAAATCAAATAGGCGGTCGAACCGATAAAAGCGCCCGTGACCGCCGAAAAAAGGCAGGAAGCGAATGTTCTTTTCGAAACGAGTGCGCACCAAACGCCGGAAAGAACGGACAGAAGAAAAGCAAGCAGGCGCATATCCATCGCCCAAGCCGAAGAAAAGACGAGCGTATACAGAAAGGTGATGCCGGCTTCGGACAAACAGCCGAAGATGCCCGCAAGCGCGTCGGACGGTTTTTCCGTTCTTCGAATAAAGGCATAGATCGAAATAAGAATGGATAAGGCGCCGCCGAGATAGAGGCGAAACCCGCCGCCGAGCTCGATGCCGCCGCGGACGTTCAAAAGGACGATCAAAAAGATAAAAAAGGTCGCGATAAAATCATTTACGTACAATCTTGCCGTAATTTTTTTAACCAGCCCCGTCATTACGAGCACGGCGGCGACGAGCAAACTCATTTCTCCGAGCAACATACTTTCTCCCATTTGTAGTTTGCTTCGATATCGGCGAAGTATGCGTTCGAATCATTTGACATTTATATATAAAATGAATGATAATTCTAATTATGAATCACGATTCGCGTATCGTAAAAAAAGTCGCGCTCTTTTCTCCCGCGAGAAAGGCAGGCGTAAAAAAGGGGGACGAGATCCTTACGGTCGGCGGTTATCCGTATGTGGACGAAACCGATCTCTTGTTTTTCGAAGAGGAACCGTCCGTTTCCTTGACTTTGCTTCGGGATGGGCAAGAGCAAACGCTTACGATCGAGAAAGATCCGTTTGAGCCGATCGGGATCGAGATGTCCGAATCGAATTATATCATTCCCTGTCAAAACGATTGTATGTTTTGTTTCGTTCGTCAGCTTCCGAAAGGGATGCGCAAAACGCTGTACGTAAAAGACGACGATTATCGAATGAGCTTCGAGATGGGGAGTTACGTTACGTTAAGTAACCTTTCGCGCGAAGAGCTCGATCGCATCAAGAGGCTTTCATTGTCGCCTTTATATATTTCCGTCCATTGCTTTACGAAAGAGCTGAAAAAGAAGATCTGTCGAAATCCGAAGAGCGCGGAACTCTTTTCCGTTTTGGAAGAACTTGCCGCGGCGGGGATCGTGATGCATACGCAGATCGTTATGATGGAAGGAATCAACGACGGCGAAGAATTGATGAAAACCCTTTCCGAACTTGCGAAACTGTATCCGCAGGTCAAGACGTGCGCCGTCGTGCCCGTCGGACTGACCAAGCATCGGGAAGGATTGCCTGTTTTGACGCCGATCTCTGCCGAAAACGCGCGCAGAACGGTTGCGTCTGTGGAAGAATTCAATGCGAAAATGATCGAGAAGAACGGCGCGCCGTTTTGCTTTTGTTCGGACGAAATGTATATCATCGGCGGATTGGATTTGCCGCCGTACGAGTATTACGGAGATTTTGATCAAATCGAAAACGGAGTCGGGCTCGTTGCGGATTTCTTTAACGCGGCGGATTACGAACTTTCGCTCGGAACGACGCCGAAAGGGGCGTTTTCCGCGATCACGGGCGTTTCGTTCGCTCCCTTCCTCGAAAAATATTGTCGCGAACTGGAAAAAAAGTATCCCGTTAAAATCGATGTGTGTCCGGTCCGAAACGACTTTTTCGGCGAATCGGTTACGGTGTCCGGCCTTGTGACGGGCGGCGACATCATCAAGCAGTACGAAGGCAAACTCAAAAAAGACATCATTATTCCTAAAACGATGCTTCGCGAATTCAGCGGCGTGTTTTTGGATGAGATTACCCTTTGCGAATTGGAAAAAAGATTGAAAGTAAAGGCGCACGTTGCGGAAGGCGGCGATGGCTTTATAAAGATATTAGGTGGTAGGAAAAGATGAAACCGTTACTTGCGATCGTCGGAAGACCGAACGTCGGAAAATCGACGCTTTTCAATAAAATCGTCGGAAAGAGGATCAGCATTTCGCATAACACGCCGGGCGTAACGCGCGACCGCATTTACGCGGACGCTTCATGGTGCGGCTATCACTTTACCGTGATCGATACGGGCGGTATCGAGTATAAAAGCGAAGACCAAATGTGGAATCATATCCGCGCGCAAGCCGAAACCGCGATCGAAATCGCGGACGCCATCGTTTTCGTCGTGGACGGAAAGGGCGGCTTACTCCCCGACGATTACGCGATCGCCGATATGCTTCGCTCCTCTCGCAAACCCGTGATCCTCGCCGTCAATAAATTGGATAATCCGTTCGAAACCGCGTATGAGTTTTACGAGCTCGGGCTCGGAGATCCGTTTGTCCTTTCCGCAGAGCATAATATCGGGATCGGCGACATTTTGGAGGAAGCCTGCAAGCACCTTAAAAAAGTGGACGAAGAAGAAGATAATTCCGCGATTAAGATCGCCGTCGTCGGAAAACCGAACGCGGGAAAAAGCTCGCTCGTCAATAAGATCCTCGGAACAAAGCGCACGATCGTCAGCGATGTTGCCGGTACTACGCGCGACGCGATCGACACGCCGTTCGAACATAAGGGAGAACCGTTCGTGCTCATCGATACCGCCGGGATTCGCCGTAAAAGAAGCGTGGACGAAGACGTCGAATATTACAGCGTTTTGCGTGCGTTCGGCGCGATCAAAAGGGCGGACGTCGTTTTTATCGTCGTCGACGCCGAAGAAGGTTTGACCGAGCAGGACGTTAAAATCGCAGGAAAGGTCCACGAAGAAGGAAAAGCCAGCATTATCGTTATGAATAAGTGGGATAAGATCGAAAAAGATACCCACACCGTAGAAAAATTCAATAAAGACTTAAAAGAAAAGTTGAAGTTTATGGACTACTTCGTGCCTACTTACGTTTCCGCATTAACGGGGAAGAGGGTGGATAAACTTTTAGATGAAGCGACCGCCGTCTGTGCCCGTTCGAGAAACAGGATCCCGACCGGAACGGTAAACGACGTGATCTTGAATCTCGTTGCAATGAATGAGCCTCCGACCAAAAACGGTCGCCGTTTGAAGGTTTATTTCGCAACCCAAGCGTCCGTATGTCCCCCGACTTTTGTGATCAAAGTCAACGATGCGACCTTGATGCATTTTTCTTATTTAAGATATCTTGAAAACGGGATCCGTGAATCGTTTGATTTTTCGGGTACCCCGATTCGGCTAATTGTGCGTGACAAAGCGGATGAAGAAGAGTATAATGGTTAAACGGAGGAAAGTATGAAATACGAAGCCCTTTCTAATGAAGAGATTAAGCACGAACTGACGGTTGAAAAAAAGCGCTACGACGTTATTTTGAAAGAAAAGTTGAGCCTTGATATGTCGAGGGGAAAACCCGCCGCCGAGCAGCTTGATCTTTCTATGCCCCTTTTGTCCGTTCTTTCGGAAAACACGAAATTCCCGAAAGGTCCCGATTACAGAAATTACGGTCTTTCTGACGGCATTCCCGAGTTGAAACAGCTTTTCGGCGAACTGTTCGGAGTTCCTTCCGAATACGTTTACGTGGGCGGAAACAGCAGCTTGAATTTGATGTACGATATGATTTCCGATTCGATGCTGACGGGTGTTCTTTCCGCCACTCCTTGGTGCAAGCTTGAGAAGAAGGTCAAGTTTATTTGTCCCGTTCCCGGTTACGATCGCCATTTCAATATTTGCGAAAAGCTCGGGATCGAAATGATCTCTGTCCCGATGAACGAATTCGGCCCCGATATGGACGTCGTCGAAGATCTCGTTTCTTCCGATCCGATGATCAAAGGGATTTGGTGCGTTCCCCGTTTCAGCAACCCGAGCGGCGCCGTTTACAGCGCCGAGGTTGTGAGCCGTCTCGCGAAAATGAAAGTTGCGGCTTCGGATTTCCGCATTTATTACGATAATTCCTATTTCGTTCATACGTTGTCGGACGACGCGCCCGAGCTCGTTAATATCTTTGATATCGCGAGAGAAGCGGGAACGGAAGACAGGATCTATATGTTCTCGTCCACGTCGAAAATCACGTTTGCCGGCGGCGGCGTTGCGGTCGTGATCGCTTCTCCGAAGAATATTGCTTCGATCAAAGAAAAAATGGGGTGGAAAACCATAGGATTCAATAAGATTTGGCAGTACGCCCATTATCTTTATTTGGAGTCGGTCGACAAGATCAAGAGCATCATGCGCGCTCAAGCCGAAAAGATTCGTCCTAAATTCGAGATCGTTCTCGGTGCGCTCGAAAAGAACTTCGGCGACAGCGATCTCGTGAACTGGAACGCGCCGAAGGGCGGCTACTTTATTTGCTTGAAATGTCCGAACGGAACGGCGAAACGTATTTGGTCGCTTTGCAAAAAGGCGGGGTTGACGATCACGCCCGCGGGCGCATCGCATCCCTTGCATATCGACGATTCCGATTCCTATCTCCGTATCGCGCCGACGTATCCTTCCTGCGAGGATCTTTCGAAAGCGACGGATGTTTTGATGACGGTCATTAAAATCGCGGTTCTCGAACAGCTTGCGAAATAGGTTCGCAAGAAGGAAAAAGTAAAAACGGAAGAGGGTGGCAAGTTCGCTTACCATCCTTTTTTTACCCGTTGTTCAAAAAAATGAGAGTAAAATGGAGTGGTCGTAACGACGCGATATCGTTTGACATATCGTTTTAATATTGTTATATTAAATTTAATAACGGATAATGGGGGAGAGTATGCTTCAACTCATCGATATTGTTAAGAATTACACGTCCGGCGATACCGTAGTCCACGCTTTGAAAGGCGTGAGCATGGCGTTTCGTGAGAGCGAATTCGTTTCGATTCTCGGTCATTCCGGATGTGGAAAAACCACTCTCCTCAATATAATCGGCGGCTTGGATCATTACACGAGCGGTGATCTCGTGATCAACGGCGTTTCGACGAAAGAGTATAAAGACCGCGATTGGGATAATTACAGAAACCATTCGATCGGCTTCGTTTTTCAATCTTATAATCTGATTCCGCATCAAACCGTTCTCGGAAACGTCGAACTTGCGTTGACTCTGTCCGGTGTTAAAAGAGCGGAAAGGAAGGAGCTTGCCCAAAAAGCGCTTGAAAAAGTCGGTTTGGGCGACCAATTGAACAAACGTCCGAACCAGCTTTCGGGTGGTCAAATGCAACGCGTTGCGATCGCAAGAGCGCTTGTCAATAACCCCGATATCATCCTCGCGGATGAGCCGACGGGCGCGCTCGATACCGAAACGAGCGTTCAGATCATGGAGCTTTTGAAGGAAGTTGCGAATGATAAGCTTGTCGTTATGGTTACGCACAATCCCGAGCTTGCGGAGCTTTATTCTTCCCGTATCATTCGTTTGAAGGATGGCGAAGTGATCTCGGACAGCCTGCCTTTTGATCCTTCCGAGCAAGGTTCCCTTCCCGAAGAAACGGGTGCCGCGCCGTCGGTTGAAACGACCGAGGATTCGGCCAAAGAGGAGGCGGCGGAAGCGGGACAAGTACCCGAATCGATCACAGCGGAAGAAAAAATCGAAACGAGCGAATCCGATCAAAAAGCAGACCGGAAACGCGCGCGCGGAGAGAAAAAACCGAGTATGACATTCGTTACCGCATTTTCCCTTTCTCTTCGCAATTTGTTTACGAAAAAAGGAAGAACGTTCCTGACGTCGTTTGCGGGCAGTATCGGAATCATCGGCATTGCGTTGATCCTTTCTCTTTCGAACGGATTCCAGAATTACATCAATCGATTGGAAAGGGATACGCTTTCGAGTTATCCGATTATGATCACGGAAACATCCTATTCAACGGACGCTTTTGCCGAGATTATGAGCCGAGAAGACACGAAACGGACGCCTTACCCCGAAGAAAAAACAGTCTATTCTAACGACGTTTTGGCGAAATTGTTACAAGGTTTGACGGGCGCCGTAAACGTAAACGATTTGAAATCGTTTAAAGCGTGGATCGAAACGAATCGTTCGCGTTTCGATTTGGTAACAAATGCGATTAAGTATGTCTACAATACGAATTTTTGCATTTACAAAAGCAACTACACTGATTATAAAAACGATCAACTGTATCCCTATGAAATCCCGCTCGAAATGCAAGGCGCGTTCGGCGGCGATAACAGCTCCTTGATGTCCGAATATATGAAGGCGATGATGAACGAGATCTCGATTTGGGAAGAGCTCGTCGATAATTCGGAATTGCTTGCCGAGCAGTACGACGTCTTGGAGGGATCGTTCCCCAAAGCGCACGAAGAATCGGACGGAGAGGTTTTCGAAGTCGTTTTGACCGTCGATAAATATAACCGCATCAGCGACTATCTCCTTTGCGCGATCGGTCTTAAAGACATTAAGCAAGTGCTTTCGAATGCGATGAAAGAGCAGGTCACTTCTTCGGTCTATGATTTCGAGGATTTGATCGGAACGACGTACAAGGTCGTGCTCGGCGCTGAAAAATATAAGAAAGACGGCGGATCTTGGGTCAATAAAGAATCGGATACTTCGTATATGCGAAACGTCCTCGATCATGCGATTACGTTAAAGATCGCCGGTATCGTTCGTCCGAAAGAAACGGTTACATCCTCGATCATAAGCGGTGTTATCGCGTATAACAAGGATTTGACGGAGTACGTGATCGAGAAGACTTCGAAAGCGCAAATCGTTCTCGATCAAAAGCAGAATCCCGAAACGAACGTGTTTACGGGAGAAGCTTTTGCGGAAGGAGAAAGTGCCGAATCCAATCTGTTAACGCTCGGTGCGGTCGACCTCGACACGCCATCCGCAATCTATATTTACGCAAAAGGCTTCGATCAAAAAGAAAAAGTCGCGGCAATGATCAAAGAGTACAACGGCTCCGTCGATCAAGATAAACAAATCAAATATAACGATATCGTCGCAAGTTTGATGGGATCGGTCAGTTCGATCATAAAAACGGTTTCGTACGTTTTGATCGCCTTCGTTTCCATTTCGCTTATCGTTTCGTCGATCATGATCGGGATCATTACGTATATTTCGGTTTTGGAGAGGACGAAGGAAATCGGCGTGTTGCGTTCGATCGGCGCAAGCAAACACGATATCACGCGTCTTTTCAATGCGGAAACCCTTTCGATCGGGTTTATGTCCGGAACGTTCGGTATTCTCGTTACGATTCTGTTGAATATTCCGATCAATATCATTATTTCGGTATTTACGGGGTTGAAAGGGATCGCGGCGCTCCCGCTTTTCGGCGCGTTGATTTTGATCGCAATCAGTATGTTCCTGTCTTTCGTCGCAGGCTTCATTCCTTCAAAGATCGCCGCGAAAAAAGATCCCGTCGTCGCGCTCCGGACGGAATAGCGCTCGCAAAATATGGAACTCGTTATCGCAAGCAACAACAAGAATAAAGTCCGCGAAATTCGAGAGATCTTACAAGGAAAATTCGAAGCGATCTATTCTCTTTCCGATCTCGGGATCCATTCGGATGCGGAAGAAACGGCGTCCGATTTTCTCGGGAACGCTTTGATCAAAGCGCGTTCGGTCGCCGCGTTTACGGATAAAGCCGTGCTTGCGGATGACAGCGGTCTTGCCGTGGACGTTCTCTGCGGCGCGCCCGGCGTTTTCTCCGCGCGTTATGCCGGCGAACACGCCACGGACGATCAGAATAACGAACTGCTTTTAAAAAAACTTGCGGGAAAGGAAGACAGAAACGCTAAATTCATCGCGACCGTCGTTTTATTGTATCCGAACGGAACTTACGTCGTCGGCGAGGGAAGCGTTGAGGGCGCGATCTTGGAAGAGAAAAAGGGGAAAAGCGGCTTCGGTTACGATCCCTTGTTTTACTCTTACGAACTGAAAAAAACGTTCGGAGAAGCAACGGAAGAAGAAAAGAACGGCGTGAGCCATCGGGCGCGCGCATTGGAGAATTTGCTGACAAAACTATGATTATCACGGTATTTTCTGACTTACACGGCGACAGCGATAAACAAATGGAAGCCGCATTCGAAACGAGTAACTACGTCGTTTTTCTCGGGGACGGTCTTTCCAGAATCAGAGGGTTTGAGTACGAGCATCCCGATAAATTTATTTTCGTCAGAGGCAATTGCGACCTTTGGGACGACACGCCGACGAAAAGGATCCTCGACTTGGACGGCGTTCGAATCTTAATTACGCACGGACACGAACAGCACGTTAAAACGGGGCTTGTTTGGCTTTTGAAAGAGGCAAAAGAAGAGAAAATCAACATCGTGCTTTACGGACATACGCACAAGGCGGAGATAGAAGAATTCGACGGCGTTTTGTTCGTAAATCCGGGGAGCGCTTCGGCATCTTACGGCGGAAGAGCGACGGCGGCGAAAATCACCGTCGAGCACGGTAAATATTTTGCCGAAATCATAAATTTTAATTGAATATAGTTGACATTTCTTTCGGTAGCATTGTATTATAACAAACGCTGCTACTGTTTATGCGGGTGTAGTTCAACGGTAGAATCCCAGCCTTCCAAGCTGGTCGTGTGGGTTCGATTCCCATCACTCGCTCCATTCGTGCTTGGCGTAGAATATGGGCCAGTAGCTCAGCAGGATA
>DBVY01000041.1 GCA_002308575.1 Christensenella sp. UBA1252 | reverse complement strand
TATTTACCGAGCACGTCACCGACGATCGTCGCGCACTTTTTAAACGGCTTATCGGGCGTCAAACCGATCTCGTTCATTGCGTACAAAATACGGCGGTGCACGGGTTTAAGTCCGTCCCTGACGTCCGGGATCGCACGGCTGACGTTGACCGCCATCGCGTAGGAAATGAAGGATTTCTTCATTTCGCTTTCGCAACCGACCTCCACGATCTTGGTGTTATCGATAATATCTCCGTGTTGCAATTCTTTATCTTTCATAACTCACCTCATTAAATATCCAGTTCGGCGACGAGCTTCGCGTTTTGTTCGATGAATTGGCGGCGAAGTTCAGGTTGCTCGCCCATCAGGACGGTAAAGGTTTCGTCCGCTTTCATCGCGTCTTCCAAACGCACTTTCAAAAGGATCCTCGATTCGGGGCTCATCGTGGTTTCCCAAAGCTGTTCGGGATCCATTTCACCAAGACCTTTGTAGCGCTGGATCTCATAGCCTTTTCTGCCGAGCTGGTCGAGATAGGCGTTCAAATCGTCGTCGTTATAAAAATACTTCTCATCCTTGCCCTTGCTGACTTTGTAAAGGGGCGGCTGGGCGATATAGACGTGACCTTCTTCGATCAGGGGCTTCATAAAGCGGAAGAAGAACGTCAGCATCAAAATACGAATGTGCGAACCGTCCACATCGGCATCGGTCATGCAGATGATCTTGTCGTAGCGAAGCTTTTCGGTGTTGAATTCGTCGCCGATGCCGCCGCCGAACGCCGTGATCATCGATTTGATCTCTTCGTTTTCGAGGACGTGGTTCAGCCTCGCCTTTTCGACGTTCAAAATTTTACCGCGCAAAGGAAGGATCGCTTGGAAGCGCCTATCTCTGCCCGATTTCGCGCTACCGCCTGCGGAATCGCCCTCGACCAAAAAAATTTCGCATTTGGAAGCGTCCTTCTCGGTGCAATCCGCAAGCTTGCCGGGGAGCGTCGTGTTTTCGAGGAAGCCTTTGCGGCGGGTTTCGTCGCGAACTTTTCTCGCGGCTTCTTTCGCCTTCTGCGCGTTGATCGAGCGCAGAACGAGCTCTTTCGATTCCTTCGGGTGTTCTTCCATATACGTCCCAAGACATTCGGTCAAAACGCGCGAAACGATCGTTCTCATTTCGCTGTTGCCGAGCTTGGTCTTGGTCTGCCCTTCGAATTGCGGATTCGTAAGCTTGACGTTGATGACCGCAGTCAAACCTTCTCTGACGTCCTCACCCGAAAGTTTTTCGCTTTCTTTGAGGTAATTCATCTTGTGACCGTAATCGTTTATGATGCGGGTCAAAGCCGCTTTAAAGCCGTCGAGGTGCGTGCCGCCCTCTTCGGTATTGATGTTGTTTGCGTACGCGTAGACCGTTTCGTTGTAGGTTTCGTTGTACTGCAAAGCGATCTCGATCTCGCTCGTTCCGACCTTCTCGTCAAAATAAACGATATCGGAGAAGAGTTTGTCGTGCGCCGAGTTTAAGTCCTCCACGAAATGGATAATACCGCCTTCATAGCGATAATCGTCTTCCAGCGGGGTTTCGTGACGAAGATCTTTGATATTGATATGCAAACCCTTGTTCAGATAGGCGAGCTCGCGCAAACGATGCTTCAAGGTTTCGTACTTAAAGACGATCGTTTCGAAGATCTCTTTATCCGGGAAGAAGGTGACCTGCGTTCCCGTTTCCTCGCTGTCGCCGACGATCTTCAAATCGTAATTCGGCTTGCCGCGCGAATACTCCTGCTTATAGACGTGTCCGTTTTGGAAGATCTCCACGACGAGCCATTCCGAAAGCGCGTTAACGACCGAAAGACCGACGCCGTGCAGACCGCCGGAGATCGTGTAACCCGAACCGCCGAACTTACCGCCGGCGTGCAGTTTCGTCAAAACGACTTCGACCGCGGACTTACCTTCGGACTTTTTGAAACCCGTCGGGATACCGCGCCCGTTATCTCGAACGGTAACGCTTCCGTCCGGATTGATCGTAACGTAAATATCCGTGCAGTAACCGGCGAGCGCTTCGTCGATACTGTTATCGACGATCTCGGAAACGAGATGGTGCAGACCTCTTTCGTCCGTCGAACCGATATACATGCCCGGACGAACGCGAACGGGTTCCAAACCTTCGAGTACCTGAATCGCGTCCTCATTATAGGAATTGTTTCTTTCCATTTTTCCCTCCGCTTACAAAATCGTAATCTTTTTAATAAAACGCGTGTGCGTGTGTGCGCGCGCGAATAATAATATATATTATTATATAATATATAAATATATAAGTAAACCTTTTGTTATAAAATTTTTTGATAAAAAACAAAGTTATCCACAAAAATTCACAGTTTTAGGTGTGGATTTGTGGATAACTGAAAAATAATTTCTGTTTTATAACTATTTTCGGACTATAAAAAGGCTTTTTTTGCGAATGAATTATCGCTTCGCTCCGTGAATTGTTTGACCTGTCAAACGTTGCGGATATATCATTCATGAAACCGCTGGGTTGCGATTCGTTTCTCCTATACGTGATTTCGTCGCCCCGCAAGAAACAAAACAATTGCGCGTTTATACGCCGCCTTTTACTCTTTCGCTTCGCCGTTGCAAATTCGAATCGTATGATATTCCCTGTCGCCGACGTCCTCGTTGAACTCGGTGCAGGTAATAAAGGTTTGCGTGCCTTCCGTCGCTTTCAAAAGAGCGGATCTCCGCTTCTCGTCGAGTTCGCTTAAAACGTCGTCCAACAATAAAACGGGTTTTTCTCCCGACTCTTTGAAATAATATTCTATCTCCGCGAGTTTGATCGCGAGCGCGGCGGTTCTTTGTTGCCCTTGCGAACCGAATTTACGAAGATCAATGCCTTTCGTTGTGATCGAAAAATCTTCGCGATGAACGCCGACGGACGTATAACCGAGCTCGTAATCCTTTTCGCGATTTTCTTCCCATTTTTTTTCGATATCCGCTTTGATCTTTTCTTTTTCCGCTTCGTCGCTGCAAGGCTCGTAAACGAGGGTCAAATCTTCGCCGACTCCTGCGATTTTTTCATGATAATCGCAAGCGATCTTCGATATTTTATCGATAAACTCTTTTCTTTTTAAAATGATATCCGCCGCCGCTTCGCTCATCTGCGTTTCCCAAATAAAAGCGGTCGTTGAAAATTCAGCAAAATCCGTTGATTTAATCAATTTATTTCTTTGTTGCAAAATCTTATTGTATCGCGCTAAAGATAAATAATAAGATTTACTTTCCTGCGACAGGGAAAGATCGATGAAACGACGCCTTTCCTGCGGCGCTTCTTTGATCATTTTGAGTTCGTCCGGTGAAAAATAAACGACCGTTAAAAGCCCGAGTAATTCTCCCAAACGAGAAATCACGGCGTCGTCTATCTTTATTTTTTTTCCTTCGCTTTTTCCGATCTCAACGTTTATTTTATGTTCTCGAAACTTCTTTTGCAAAGAAAGATGAATATACGCTTTTTCTTCTCCCATTTTGATCATTTCTTTTTCGTTTTTCGTTCTGGGAGAGCGCCCGATCGCGGACACAAAAATACTTTCCATCAGGTTTGTTTTGCCGCTTGCGTTATAGCCGCAAACGACGTTCAACCCATCATGGAAAGTGATTTCTTGTTTTTTATAATTTCTGAAATTTTCGAGCGAAACCTTTTCTACTTTCATTTTATCCCACGACGCGCATCGGGAGAACCAAGAATAAATAGTCGTCTTTATCCACTTGCGTAAATACGCAGGGCGCGCTCGACGCTTTGATATTCATTTTGATAAATTCGTCGTCAATGACCGCCAAAAAGTCTTGCAAATACTTTCCGTTGAAGCAAATCACGTTATCCTTTCCTTCGACGCGTGCGGGCAAAGACTCGTTCAAATTACCCATTTCGGAATTACTTTCGACTTTGATATAGTTTTCTTTGACTTCTATCTTAACGAGATTATTCTTGCTGATACGGGAGATCAAAGAAGCTCTGTCTATATACTCGCTGAATTGACTCTTGGAAAGCGTTACGATAGCGGAGAAATCTTTATTGATGATATTTTTGTAATTGATAAAATCACCTTTGATCAAACGCGTGATAATGACGGTATTTTCAATTTCGACTCGAAGCTTATCCCCGTCCATCTTCAACGTAATATCGTCTTCGTCATTGAGAATCATTTTGCTGATTTCCAATAAAGAACGAGCGGGAATGATGCAACTGAACGTTTCGTCGCTGCTCGCTTTGATCTCTTTATTGCAAAGCGCAAGGCGATATCCGTCAAGCGCCACCATCGTTACTTTTTCGTCGTTGACTTCGAGCAAGCAACCTTTTAAAACCTGTCTGTTGTCTTCGGTGGAAGCGCAGAAAACGGTTTTGGAGATCAAACTCTTCATATCCTTATTATTTAAGGTTATGAAATGCTTATTCATAACTTCACCGACGTTCGGATAATCCTCGACGTTCAGGCATTTGATATAGCCGTAGCTTTCTCCGTATTTGATTTCGAGATTGATCCCATCGGAGCATTCAAGGGATAAACTTTCTTCATTCAACGTACGAATAAATTCGGAGAAAAACTTACCGGGAACCAAAATATCGCCGTCGATGATCACATCCGCCACAATCTTCTTTTCGATCGAAAGTTCCATATCGGTCGCCGTTAAAATCAAACTGTTATCGTGCGCCGAAAGTTTGATACATTCGAGAACGGGATTGTTTTTCTTAACCGATATTGCTTTGATAACTTTATTGATCGCTTCGGACAAAGAAAGGGAATCGACGTTGATTTTCATTTTTGCTCCTTTTTATCTTTTTTATAGATAATAATAACTATTAATAATATGTGGTGTGTAAAAGTGGAAAACACCCTCAAACCACAATATATAGTATATCACACACCAATATAAAAGTAAATATATTATTGGCGTAGGTGGAAAGTTAAGTGAATCAAGTGTTAAAACAAAGTGAAATCAAGTGCATGATTTTAAAGTTATAAACAATCACTTGTTATAAACCAAACTCTTGATGTCTTCCGCCTTCTTTTTATAAGATTCGTTTTCCGTGATCTGCGTTTGCATTTTATCGCGCGCATGGATAACGGTCGTGTGATCTCTGCCGCCGAAATATTGCCCGATCGTTGCCAAAGGGATCTCCGGCAAAAGAACGGTGATCAAATACATTGCGAGTTGACGCGGCTCGACCAATTCTTTCGTTTTCTTTTTTCCGCAAACGTCTTGCGTTTTAACGCTGAAATAATTACAGGTCACGTCCACGATCTTTTGCATCGTGATCTCGGATTCCTGATTATTGGAACTGTCGCGCAACGCTTCTTTCACGAATTCGACGCTGTTTGCCGAGCGATTATTCAAAGAAGCGAAATAGCCGACCGTTTTCAGCATTCCTTCGAGAAGCCTGATATTGTACTTTTCTTTTTCCGCAAGATAGTTGATGACTTCGGGCGTAACGTCTATTTTATAGTGATACGCTTTCTTTTGAAGGATCGCGACTCTCGTTTCAAAGGAAGGCGGTTGTATATCCGCCACGACGCCGCTCGCAAAGCGGCTTGTTAAACGATCTTCGAGATATTTTAATTCTTTGATCGGACGATCGGAAGAAAGAATAATCTGTTTTTCAGCCGTGTAAAGATCGTTGAAAATATGAAACAGATTTTCCTGTGAGCTGGTTCTGTTCGCGAGAAATTGAACGTCGTCGATCATAAGCACGTCGAGATTTCTGTACTTTTCACGGAACTGTTTCATCAGCTCGTTATTATTACTGTTTCGAATGCTGTAAATCAAGTCGTTCGTAAAGTTTTCCGCCGTCGTATAATAAACTCTTAAAGACGGATTATTCCGCAGAATTTCATTTCCGATCGCGTGCAAAATATGCGTCTTTCCAAGACCCGGCATACCGTAAATAAACAAAGGATTGAGGTTGGTTCCGGGCGCGTCCGCAACGGCTTTCGCCGCGGCGGCGGCATACTTATTGCTGTCGCCTATAACGAAAGAATCGAACGTATAATTCTTTTGAAATACGATCTGTTGGATAGAAGGTTTGAATTCTTCTTTGATTTCGTTCGTTCGTTC
The DNA here is from genome assembly GCA_002308575.1 of Christensenella sp. UBA1252. GTDB lineage: Bacteria > Bacillota > Clostridia > Christensenellales > CAG-1252 > CAG-1252. The sequence continues at coordinate 15,294 of DBVY01000041.1, read as the reverse complement.
GTTTTCGACGTAATCGGAAACTTCGTTTGCCAAAACGATCTTAACCCCTTCGATCTGAGCCAAACTCTCGCGAATCGCCATATTAAAGGGTTCCATAAAGTTATCTTCGATCCTGTTTTTCGTGGAAGAAAGCGGAGTCGAAAGGATCAAAATACCGTCTTTGATCGTAACGGGGGTCAGTTTGCTGAAATAAATTTCGTAACATGGCATCGAAACCAGACCGGATAATTTATCCAGAATGTCCGACCATATTTTTTCACAATTGCTCATTTGTCAGTCCTTATTTGTTTTTTTATGCAATGACGATATAACCTTTACCGTTCATCGTCGGGTCGTCCGCGACGTTCGCCTGTACGTTGGAAGCAAACGGCGTACCGTTCGCGTACAGGAAGGAATCCGCGTCCGCATAGTAGCTTACGCTCGTTCCGCCCGCAATCATCTTCAACGTATTGATAGCGCCGGTCGGTCCTACGATCATATTGGCAAGCTGCACCGCGATCGCATTGATATTGAACGCCGTGTTGCTACCGTTGCGGTTCAAAATAAACTGGAAGATATCCATATCTTTCGCGTTCATATCGTACAGCAAGCCGCGGCTTTGCGCAGGCAACGTAAGGTCGATCCAAACCGTGAACCAAAGCGTTCCGGGCACGAGAGAGGTCGCCGAACCCGAAGTGTAATGAGAGAGATCCGCTACGGCTGTTACGATCATATAATCGTGCGCTCTGTTAAACTCGGTATCATCCGCAAAGAATTTAGCCCACCATTCGTCTTGAACGTCCGTGTCGTTCGCGCGGATCACGATCGCTTGGCGAATGCCTTGGATCTCGATATCTCCGTTCACGTTTTGACCGGAAAGAATAGTTGCGAACACGCTCGCGAGATACCTATCCGAGTAGATTGCAACTTTGTTATCCGAGCTGTCGTAAACGTTCGTCTTATTAAAGGACGTGTCGTCCGTTGCGTTCGTAACGAGAGAATCGGTCAGTTCGCTCTCCTCTTTATACAGATTGTTCAGCATATGCTGCATCTCCGCTTCCGCAGGTTTGATAGAAGACGGATTCATAAGATCGGGCGTTGCGGGATACAATAGATCGATCATAAACGAATAGACGGACGGGACGGAGATATAACCGTCGTCCGCGTGCACGGAGATTTGATCGTCCGGATAATTCGTCGTGTTGTACTCGTTCGTGATATCGGACGAGGTGAATTGACCGTACTGGATCGTGACGGACGAAGTAAAGGAATTCAAAGCGTTTCCGATCGCTTTGTTAATCTCCGTTTCGAGGTTCGTGAGGTTGAACGCCGCGTTGCTGACGCCGACTGTATTTAAAGCCGTATAGTTTTGGAAGAACGCGACGGTTTCCAAACGCGACAGATTGTTGACGGTGATCGTCGTTGCGTAACCGTTCGCCGAAGATCCGCTTTCGACCGTAAGCGCCTTGACGAAGAAGTACTTCGGAAGCATCGAGTACGCCGCGTTGTTTCCGAGCGTGATCTTGATGCCGCTTTCGATGCGCATATCGCCGCCTTCGATATAAATGCGAACGCTTTCGAGGCTTGCGCCGACGCCGCTCGCAACGGCGGACGAGAAGCTCTGCTTGCTCTTGATCATAACGCCGAGCGCTTTATCCGAGATCTTCAAAGTCTTGATATCGCCGTCGTAACGGTATAAGCCGTCCGCGCCTTTGAGGTTGAACGTCGAGTCGTCGATCGTCGAGAACAAACTGCCGACGCCGTCGTAAATATCGTCCATATTCGGCTTATCCTTCATAAAGTACGCGCGTTGCATATTCGTATAGACGTACATATCGTCCGTCGAAGCGAAGAGTTTCAAATCGTTGACCCAATTATAGTATTCGCGGTGAGAATCGTCGCCGAGGTTTTCGGGGTCTGCGTGCGCGTTCAGTTGATAGCCGAATCCGCGTAAGCGGGAAGCGAGCGTTTCGGGCGTCGCGTTCGACATAGTCGTATAATTGATCAGGAAGGTAAAGACGTCCGGCAAAACGATCGCGTCCTCCGAAACCGTGACCGTTCCGTCCGGATACAGTTTGAGCATATCTTTGATACCGTCCTGAATACTCTTCGCAACTTGGGTCGTGATCGTGTTCAGGGATAACGATCCGCCGAGCGTCGAGATATAACCGAACATATTTTTCGTTTGATTTTCGCTCAGGTTGTTGATCGTTACGTTCGCCGTGCAGGTCAATTCCGCGGGGAAACGATCGTTTACGAAGTCGTAGCCGAGATCGATGACCGCTTTTACGAAAATATGCGTCGGCAACAAGGTCGAAGAATCGGTCAAATTCACGAGGAGCGTCAGATCGAGGAAGATCTTATCGTCCGAAGCGACGAGCGGCGTTTGGTTATTCTCAAAACGGATCGCGCTTTGGATCAGCGTTGCGATCGCGTTTTCTCCCATTTCGATCTCCCCGAGCGCCGATTTGACGAGGGCGCCGAGCGCGCTTCCCGTCAGAGGCACGTTCAGTTGAGAAACGGGACGTTCGTCCGCATACAGAGCGGGGAAGGAAACGGAATCCGCGTTGACGTCGAAAGAGGTATGCTCGCCCATGATGTTTTGAGCGGTCAGGTCGTTTTTCAGATAATAATTGCTCTTCATCGCCGCAAGGAACGCGTCCAAATCGTCATCCGTGAAGAAGTTCGTAACGCCGGAAACGTCCACCGACCAAGTAGCGCTGTCACCTTGCAAATTATAAGAGGGCATTCTTCCGAATTCCTGCATCTTCGCGCGGAAATCCGCGGCGGACGCGATCGGGCGCTGTTCTTCGGGGATCTCGTCGCCCGTCGATTCGTTGATCGTGTCTTTGACGCTCATAATATCGACGAGCGCGGTAAACACGTCGGCGAGATACACGCAAGCTTGCGCCTTTCCGCCGATCGTTACCGAATAGCCGGTGCCCGCGTTCGAATAATAAACGGGGATCTTCGCTTCCAGCGCGGTAAAGACCGAAGAGATCGAAGTTTGGATCTTATCGGACAGCGCCGAGGGCGTTAAACTTTCGCCGCCGAACGCTTTCAACAAAGAGAAGATCTTATTCGCTTCGTTGTCGTTGATACGGATCGTAGAAGAGAAACGGGGGTTGGCTTCGGTGTAGGACGGAGCGGACATCAAAACGCGGAAAGAAAGCTTGATGTTCGACGGGAACAGAACGGAAAGATCGGTCTTTTCCTCGCCCTCTTCGGATCCGCTTTCTCCTGCCGCGGTCTTCGAGAATTCGCAAAGAACGTCGAAGGTCAGATAGGTTGCGCCGTCCACGGTTTCGAAGGAAGCGCCGAGAACGTTGAATCCGCCGAACGAAGAGGAAAGATCTTCGGGCAAAATGCCGCAGGTCTTGATCAAAGCGGCGATCTCACCGCCCGTCAGCGCGACGCGAAGATTATCGATCGAGCGCGCGTCCGTAAACAGCGCGGGCTTCGTATAACCGCTTTGCCACTTGTTTTGCTCTTCGGCGGACGGTTTGAAGTACAAAACGTTCGCGTTGATTTTGTCGGAAAGGTTCGCCGCACCGTCGCCGAACAGGTCGTTCGCAACGAGGCGACTGTCGTAAGAGATATAGAACTTGTCGTTGACGTCGCTCAAAAGATCGTCCGCCTGCGAATCGGTGAAGGAAACGGATTTATCGACGTCTTGCGCGTACACCACGGCGAGGATCTGCTGCGCGTCCGCCGCCGTAAAGGTTTCCGAGCCTTCGAGGCGAGGCGCCACGAGGCTTTCCACGATCTCGTAAATACTCGGGAGCAAAATGCCGCCCTTCGAGGTTTGGTTCTTTTCGTACAAGCGGATCGAAAGTTTGAATTCGCCCGATTGCATCGATTCAAAGAGGTTTGAAACGATCTCTTCGATCGAATCGGTGATCGAGGAAAGGTCGAAATCGGAAGAACCGCCGACCATATCCATAAACTTATTGATCGTTGCGATGACGTTCGCCGTTTGATCGTACGTAAAGTCGTTGATGCGAATCGCCGTTGCGAAGGAAGAAGCGGATTCGCCGCTCTTTGCGATGGCTTTGCCCGCTTTATGGACGAGCTTTCCGTCCACCGTTTCTTCCGAAAGCATCATCTTGATCCCGAAATAGGACTTGCCCTTCGGGAGGATCTTGTTTGCGAGTTTGGACGTGGACGCATTGCCTTCCGTGTAAGAAGAAAGGAGATCTGCGAACTCAATGGAGATCATAAGCTCGAAGGAATAGAGCTTTCTGCCTGCTTTTTCTTCGACTTTTTCAAGCGTGATCGAGCAAACTTCGGGATGCAAGCCTTCGAAAATGTTCTTGGAACCGGACTCTTCTTCCGCCGCGGCAACACCGCCGTTCGCCTTTTCCGAGATCATTTCGACCATCAACGCGGCGAGCGCTTCCGCCGAGAGTTGCACCTGCATCTGTTCGTTCGATTTCGTAAAATCGACGGTTCCGTTCGAAAGGTTGATGTGGGTCAAAAGATCTTGTAACGCGTCGGAAGACAAGAGATTGTTTTCATTCAGATATTCGAGATCGACGCCGTACTTGGTCGAGGCTTCGGTCTTAAAGGAGCTCAAAGACGAGCTCAAAGAAAGCGCCGCGGGCTCGTTCTCCGTGACGTACAAGCATTTCAAAACGGTAAAGATCTCGTGCGCCGAAAGAGAACCGGAATTGTCCATCAAAGACAAAAGCGTTTCGATCGTCATGATCTGCAACTCCGAATAGGTCTTGCCGGACGAATCCTTTAACGGCTTGCCCTCTTTGTCGAGCGAGGGAACGAAGTTGATCTTGACTTTGTCGTTGATCTTGCTGAAAACGTCCACGATCTGATCGTTGAGTTTGCGGAAGAAGGTCTTTTCCACCGATTCTCCGGACGAGGATTGATTGGCGAGCGCGTTTACGATCTTGGAAAGATCGCGCGCGTTTTTATCGGTCATTTTGTTGACTTTTACGCGAACTTCGCGCTCGTCCGCGTCCTTCGCGAGCGGGTAAATAAACGCCGAAACGGAAAGATACTTCGGAACGAAGCTCGGCACGGATCCCGTCAGGAACCCGGGCATGGATTGCAGATTTTTTTGGACCTCGTCGGTTGACATCATTTCCTTAATCAGATCGCGGAGCTTAATGGAGATCGTGACGCTGAGCTCGGTGTCCTTTTGATCGTAAACCGCTTCCTGTCCCGAAACGAGGATCGGAGAGTTTTTGATCGTGACGCCCGCGATCGTGATATAATCGCCGAGGGTCTTCCCTTCGGGAAGCATATTTTGATATTGATCGGTCATCGAGGAGGACGACGCAGACGAAAGGAAGTAATTCAAAACGTCGTTGATAAAAGCGGAAACCTGCTTTCCGCCCACGGAAAAGGTCGTAAACTCGGTGTTTTGCGGCGCGTTGGGATCGTCGATATCGTAATCCGCGAGCGTTTCGAAGTTAAAGTCGAGCGAAGCAAACGCGCGGTTCGTCATCTCCTCCGACGAGAAGTTTGTCGCCGAGAAATCTCCGTCCCCGAGCAAAGAGTCGATCGAAATGCGATACATTTTAAGCCCGAGGCGTTTGCGCGTTTCTTTGCTGCCCTCTTCGGAAAGTTTTCCGTACTCCACGACCGAGCAGAGCGCTTTGACTTCGTCCGTCAGAAGCTCGTAACGCGCGCTCGTCGAAAGGAGCAGGAACGCCGCGTACGCCGCGTCGTCATCGTAGGTCGGCTTCGCGTTTTCTTCGGTGCTTTCCGGATAATTGGATTCTTCCTCGCCCGCCGAGGTCGTTACGTCGAGCGAAGCTTTCGCTTCGTCGTCTAAAAGCTCGTATTCAAGCTCTTCCTCGCTCTTCTCCGATAAAAACAACGAAGAAGAAAGCTCGGTATAAAACCCGTCCAGATCGTCTTCCGTGTAAGAAGCCTTCGTTTCCTTTCCGGACATAAACTTTCCCGCGAGCGACAACGCGTCGGTTAAGCCGACGCCGCCGATCTTCGGGCTGACGTATTGTTTGAAAAGGATATTGCCTCCGATAAACAACGCGGCAATAAAAACGATCAACAGGACGAACGAAATGATCGAACAGGTCAAACAACAATTATTCTTTTTCAGCCTACCGCCTTCGCCGGCTCTTGACATAAGCACCTCGCTTTTCACGCGCGCAACCCGAGCGGCCGCGCTGTGTGGATATTTATTTATTGATACCCAATAAATAATACAGTATATATTATACTATACGCGCGCGACCGAAAGCAAGAGGGGTCGAGAAAAAATTTTCAGGAAAAAGCAGGAAACGGATGCGCGCGGCGAAACGCAAGAGTCGCACGCAAGAAAAAGTTATGCCGTTGAATTCGGCGCAACCGTTGTTTTAATTCTCGAAAAGTGGTAATATGATACTATGAGATTGGACAAGTTTTTGAAAGTCAGCCGATTGATCAAACGGCGCAGCGTGGCGGCGGACGCCTGCGGCGCGGCGCGCGTTTTGTTGAACGGAAAAGAAGCCAAGCCCGCAAAGGAAGTCAAGATCGGGGACGAGATCGAGATCTTGTTCGGCGCAAGCAGGCTTCACGTCCGCGTCACTGACACCCGCGAGGTTACGAAAAAGGAAGACGCGCAAACGATGTACGAAGTTATCGACTGACGGAATAAATCATAAAAAATTCGGTAATATCCGAATAAAAGAGGAAAATGCAAGGCATAGCGATCATCGCCGCGGCGGGCAAAAGTACGCGCGCGCAAACGGACAAGATTTGGGCAAACACCGGGGAACGGACGGTTCTTGAAAGAGCCGCCGATCCTTTTTTCCGTTCGCCCGCGGTCGATTCGGTCGTCTTTGTCGTTGCCGAAGATCGGATCGAGGACGCGAAACGAACCTTTTCGGAGAAAAGCGAAAAACCCGTTTACTTCGTTCGCGGCGGCGAAACGCGCACGGAAAGCGTCAAGAACGCCCTTTTCTTCCTTCGCGATGAGTTGAAAACGGAAAACGCGGTCGTCGGGATCCATGACGGCGCCCGCCCTTTTCTCTCCGCTTCGCTTGTGGACCGCTGTTTTATGAAAGCCGCGGAAAAAGGGAGCGCCGTTCCCGTGATCAAAAGCGTGGATTCGATGCGCCGACTGAACGGAAACGGAAGCAGGTCCGTCGATCGAAGCGAGTACGTTCTCGTGCAAACGCCGCAGTGCTTTTTGTTCGAAAGGATCTTGAAAGCGTACGAAACGGGCGAGGAAGGCACGGACGACGCTTGTTTGTACGAGCGTTTGTTCGGCGCGCCCGAGCTCGTCGAAGGCGAGGAAAAGAATAAGAAAATCACCTATTCTTCCGATCTTATCGGGCTTATCGGAGAATGCGGTGCGCGCGTCGGCGTCGGTTTTGACGTCCATCCGCTCGCGACGGGGCGCAAATTGGTGCTCGGCGGCGTAACGATCCCGTTTGAAAAGGGGCTCGTCGGACACAGCGACGCGGACGTTTTGACGCACGCGATCATGGACGCTTTGTTGACCGCGGCAGGTCTTCCCGATATCGGTCATTATTTCCCGCCGTCCGACCCGAAATATGCGGGCATTTACAGCATCGAGCTGTTAAAAATCGTGGATCGAGAAATCAAAAAGAAAGGATTTGCCGTCGTAAACGTTTCCGCGATGATCATGGCGGAAGCACCGAAAATGGCGCCCTACCTTTCCGAGATGGAAAAGACAATCGCAAAAACTCTCGGAATATCCGAAGAAAACGTTAAATTCGCCGCTACGACGACGGAAAAGCTCGGGATCGTCGGCGAGGGAAAAGGAGTCGCCGCGGAAGCGACGGCGCTTCTTTCGCACCGAAAAAGGAATTGAATTGACTTTTCGCGCGCGTGTGTGTTACCTTATATAGTATGGAATTGCAAACGGTTGAAAAAAAATACGGAAATCCGATTTCGGATCGTTGTTTGGCGTATGCCGAACTTCGTAGATACGCGAATCGCGTGATTAAGTGTACCCAAAAGAGCGAAGGCGCAAAATTGGAGATGCTTTTTTCTTTGCCCGGGATCTTTGCAATGGAATTCCGTTTCCTTCGCGCCAAGATCCGCCTGATCAAAGAGGGCGACGCGTTTCGTTTGATGGAAAGATCGGAAAAATCGAGAAATTTGCTGACCGTTACGATCTCCGACGCATCCGCTTTAAAAAAAATGATCTCGGGAAAACTGACGATCCACCGCGCGATGGCGGAAGGTAGGCTAACGTTTGGAGGCTCGACCGCGTTCTTCTGCGTTATAACTCGAATTTGCGAGGAAGGCGATAAGATCCTTCTTTCGGAAAGCAGCTATAAAGAAGCATATCGCTCGGAAAAATAGGAGAAATTATGCGCAATTATTTTGAATTTTCAAATCCCGCGAAAATCAATTGCGGCGAAGACGCCGCACACACGCTCGGATACGAACTTGCCTGTTACGGCGCCAAACGTCCGTTCGTCATTTGCTCGATCGACGTCGTTCGGTCGGGAATTACGACCCGCGCGCTCGGTTCGCTGGACGGCGGCAAAAAAGGATCCGCCGTATGCTTTGACGGCGTTCCGAACAAAATCGACGTCGAAATCATTCGCGAGATGAAGAAAAAGTTCGAAAAGGAAGGGTGCGACGCAATCGTTGCGATCGGCGGCGTTCCCGTGATCGAATCGGCAAAGGTTTTGCGTACGTTTCTAGCGCAAAAATGCGAAGATCTTCTTGCGATCGCCGGAACGAACAAAACTCTCGAATCTCGCGTCCCGATGGTGTTTTTGCCGACGGAACCGACGCGCGGCGCGGAGTTAAACGGACTGATCGAGGAGGGCGAAGAGTTTATTTCTTCGACGGATATGATCCCGAACGTTCTGATTATCGATCGCGAGATTTCCGATAAAAAACCATTGCGCGCGCTTGCCGAGGGCGCCGTTTACGCGCTCGGAAACGCATTAGAGGCATACATGGGTGCGGAAGAGGACGATCCGTCCGAGATTTATGCGGAAAAAGCAATAAAATTACTGTTTAAACACGCCGTAAAAGCATCCGGCCGCGCGGGAAACCGAGAGGCGGCAACGGGAATTGCCCTTGCATCGTCGCTTTCAGGCGTTGCATACGGAAACGTTCCGTTCGGAGCGGCTCACGCACTTTGCGAAGCGATTCGCGACGTAGCCGGCGTTTCAGACGAAGAAGCAATGGCATTGTCGCTCCTCGCTTGCATGAAGAACGCGTCGGAAGAAGCAAAAAGCAAGGTGGAAGCCTTGCTGGACAAGCTTTCGATCGCAAAAGAAGAGGAAACCTCGTCGGAAAACGATGAAAATGCCGCAAAAACCGCAATGGAAAAGCTTGCGGAATGGATGATGCTTCTTTGCGAGAATGCAGGCGTCGTTTGCAATATCTCCCAAACGAATATTCCTCGCGAATGTTTCGGAAATATCGCCGAGGCGGCGCAGAACAAACGTGCGGCGGTCACCTCTAAAGGGTCTATTACGAAAGAACAGTTTCTTACGATTTTAAACGAAGCGTATTGATGTTCCACGTGGAACATTGGGCAGAGAAACAACCTGCAAGTCGTAAAAAGCGCGGAATCATCCGCGCTTTTTATTTTGCAATTATCCGATCTTAATGCGCGCGGTTTTTAATGTTTCCCCCTTTTCTCTTTTTATGATTTTTTTTCTTCGCTCGTAAAATTGTTCCACGTGGAACGTTTCGGCGATTGTTTTTGCTCTTGCTTTTTGGCGCGGGCTGTTGTATAATCATATTGAGGTGCTTTATGAAAGTCGGTTTTGTTGTTGCGATGGAAAAAGAGTACGAGCCGTTTCTCGGTTCTCTCGGTGAATTGCGTTCGGCAATTAAGGTATGCGGAATAGAATTTTGCGAGTATTATTCGAACGATCGGTGCGTCGTTCTCGCAAAATGCGGAATCGGTGAAATCGCCGCATCTTCCGCCACTTCCTTATTGATCGGTCGTTTCGGATGTTCATATATTTTGAATTTCGGTCTTGTTGGCGCTTTGAATTCGAATTTGAGCGAAAGGGTGGTGGTTGCGGTTGATTCCGTCGTCCATTACGATTTTGATCTTACGCCTTTCGGTCGTACTCTCGGTACGCCCGCCGATATGGACTCTCCTTATCTTTATTCCGATCGAAACGCACTTTCTTTTTTGTCCGGAAGGTTGCCTGTCGTTCGCTTGGCTAGCGGTGATAAATTTATTGCCGATCCCGTTTTTAAAAATAAAATTATTTCTGATTTTTCCGCTGATATTTGTGATATGGAAGGGGCGGGTATTGCTTTGACTTGTACGCGCTCCTGCGTTCCTTTTACGATGATCAAAGTCGTTTCCGATTCTGCGGATAGCGGCGCCGAAGCGACGTATATGAAGAATAAGCTCGGTGGGCTGTCTTTTGCGATCGACGTTGTCCTGAAAGCTATCTTTGAAGTTTTCTCTTCTTGAACGTTTGCGTCTGTTGATGGATCTCTCGTTTCTTTTGTGCTTTCACATAAGGCGGTTGTTTGGATGTGTTTTCATATAAGAGGCTTCCTTTTTTATGTTCTTGATTGCCTGAAAACGAGGCGTTCCGTTCATCGGTTTTCCACTTTTCGGTTTGGTTGTTTTCTCGACCGGTTTGCTTGTCCGAAATCAGCGGAAACGCGTAATAAACCGCCTTCTTTTCCTATGGCGCTTCCTGTGTGCAACTCTCTGTTTTCTGTCGTTTTTGGCTTTAATTTTTCGCAAAATATTGCTTTTTCCCCAAGTTATCCACGGTTTATCCACAATTTGTGCATAAGTTCTACTTGTTGGATAGTGAGAAACTCGTTTTTACCAATGTGTAAATTAGATGTTTCCGTCGCTTCATTTTGAGCGTTTTTACCGCCGTTTTATGCTTTTTTTTAGCGGCGGTAGGCTATATCGTAATTGTTACGACGTAATTCAAAAAATCATATAATCCATGGCAGAGAGAAATGCCCGGATAGTGCATATCTTTTACGTATTCTTTCGTGAAGCCGAATGCGAGTCCGATCCCGAACGTAAACGCAACCTGAATCCAAGATCCGTTGATCAAATGCCAAAGACCGAAAAGGGCGGACGCCAAGATGACGCCGATCCATTTGCGCGCGCCGAAGAAGGCGACCAGCGTTTTTTGGTAATAGACGCGAAAGATGAGCTCCTCGACGGGGCCGATGATCAAGAGGAAATAAAACAAATTAAAAAACAGCTTCCACAAAACGAACGTTTGGTGCGCGCCGACCAAAGAACAACCGCAAAGCGCGGGAATCCATGCAATGCAAAGGGAGAGGACGAGGCATACGCCTGCGCCGATCAAAAACTGCTTATAGTTTTTCCATTCGAAATCCACGGATAATCCCGACAGTTTGATCGCGACCCACGCGCTTGCGCCGAGCAAAAGGTTCGTCCCGATATTCGCGAAAATCCGCAAGATCGGCAGGGAAATGAGCGGCAAAAGCCACCCGAGAAAGGTCAGTCCGACCACAACGAGCGTTTCGATTGCAAAAATCAGGGGTTTTTTCATTTTCGGTTTTTCCTCTGTTTTGTGAAATGGGTGTTTTTATCAGTATAGAAGAAACGGGCGCGTATTTCAACGGATTATTAAACATTCAGCGAATAAGCGGATTGTATGATTCTGTCGATTTCAAGGGTCTTTATTGTATTGCCCGTTTTAACATCAATGGTATCGCCGGTAGAATTGAGCAATAAACAGTCTTTCAAACGTACGGTTTTTCCTGTTTTGTTTTTATAAACGATCGTGCATAATCTTCCGTTTTTCAAAGCAGACAATGCGCAGTTCGGACCATTATTGTCGCAATCGACTTCCGAATGAAAAAAATAATCGTCGTCTGATTCTAAGGATTCATACCAATTCTTTTCATCAGGGAGGTTTGTTTCGCATAAATAAAGGATCTTGCTCTTGGCGTAGTCGGATAATTGCCCCCAAATATCCTTTGCCATTTGATTTGCGTACTCTGCAAATAAAGCGTTTTGGGACAGGATTTTCAATCCTTTTAGCGTTACAAAAACTTGAGTAAGGTTTGACGTTAAAAAAAGCGGATGAACGGTTGAGTGTAATTGTTGATCATTTTTTTTGCGCCCAATACCGGGAACGAAAAACTTTTTACCGCAAATATAGTAAAGTTCTTCTTCGTTTTCGCTTTCGCCGCGCAGAATTCTTAAATCGTTTCGGATCGTTTTTTCATCGACCCAAAGCAACTCAGCCAAATCCTTAACCGATTCTTCCGATTCAATAAAAGACTGATTGTTTGGATGAAGACGCTTTACGAGATACATCCTACGTTCGAATGTCGAAGACGAGTCAATCGGAGGATATTTCACATCAATCTGTACGCCCGTCTTATCTTCAATGAATTTGATAAACGCTTTAAAGATCCATATAGCCGTACCTTTTGAACGCATATTAGAACGAACAGCATCTTTAATATTTTCCTGTAAATAATTCAAATCTATATAATGGGAGTTTCCGGCGATGCTTAATAAACTGAACGTTCCGTCTCTTAAAATATTGCAAGCGGTCTCTTTTTTTATTTTATATTTATAGCGAGAATCTTGTTCCAAAAACTCTTTGATCAATTCCGACAAATTATAATCCATATGTATCTCCTTAATAACGATTTTAGCACAAGAGAGCGGTTCTTTCAATAAAAAACGGAAGCTGAGCTTCCTTGTCCGTTGTCTTTTTAGGATGATATGATTCATGTATCAATGCGGCACAACCGCAAAAAGGAGGATAAAAAATGAAAGAGGGAAATCTGTTTGAGAAAGAAATGCGCGTTTTTAGTTTGGAGGAAAAAGACGCACCGATGGAAGCGTGGAAATTGAGCGATAAATTCCAAGAGGCTATGGAAAGCGGGGGATATCAAAAATTATCGAAAGAGAAATTGAAAGCATTCCTTCAAGATGCATATTCCAAACAAAGCAAAGACGGGATGATTCGGATTTTAGAAGATCCGGAAATGCCGTACGATGCACGTTGCGCGATCTGGTATAAACCGACGTATGTCGTTGCGGTTATTTCGATTTACACGATGGTTCATTATCCCGAAATGATGGACGAATCCTTAATTGCTCGATTTAAAAATTTGCTGGATGCGGCTTTTCGCTCCGGTATTGTTGCACATGGAATATACGGACCGGAGTACGTTGCATCTTTTTTAGATCAATTGGCAAAAGCGGATGGTAAACGGTTTTTGGAAGATCATGCCGATTTTTCATCCGCATTTACAACCACTATTCGGGATCATTTGGAAGAATTAGCCGATATTGCAAATGCTAACGAAGTGTACGAAGAACTCGGATGGAACAATTTGCCAATAAATGCGCTTGCTAAAAAGATTGTCGCTTTTTGGGACGGATACCGTCATCCTGTCTTTGTATATGGGACTTTGAGAAAGGGGGAAGTCTCGGAAGGCTTCCTTAAGAGCTCCGTTTTTTGCGGCTACTTTCAGTTGAAAGGTTATAAGCTGGTGAATTTAGGCACTTATTCGGGGATCAAAGAATGTGAAGATGAAAGCGTGTTGGGTGAAGTATATTTTGTTGCCGATGATACGCTGAAAAGCTTGGATAAATATGAAGCAGAGGGAACTCTTTTTAAAAGGAAAACGGTTTTTGTTTCCGGTGAATTAGGAGGATTGAAAGCGGAAGCCTACGTTTATGCAAAGGAATCCGGGGATAGCGCTTCTTGCGGAAACATATGGCATCTTAAAGATAAAGATTACGTTTGGTATGCTGCATATGGTTCCAATATGAAAGCCGAACGTTTCAATTGTTACATTTTTGGCGGTCGACTCGAGGCAAATAAAAGAATTTATGAAGGTTGCTCTGACAAATCGCATTGGACGGAAGAAAGGCTCCAAATTATTAAAGGAAGAGTATACTTTGCAAACGAAAGCCCAAGTTGGCAAGGGAAGGGCGTTGCTTTTTTTGACCCAAAAGGGAACGATATGATTTATATGCGAGAATATAAAATCACGTTTGATCAACTGAAAGACGTATGGAAGCAAGAAGGAAACACCAAAAAATGGTACAACGCCTTATATTGCCTCGGAATTGCAAAAGACGGATGCCCGATTTACACGATCACGGCTTCCGATGAAAAACCAACCAACAAACCGAGTGAAGAATACGTAAAGATGTTTGATGATGCGCTAAAAGAGGCATGGGCGCTTTCAAGCGCCGAAAGAAAGAGATATTTGAAAGGGCTCGGAGCATCGGACATCGCTTGAAAACAGCGCACTGTGCTGTTTTCTTAACGCTCTCGTTCAAATTCCTGCCGTTTGCTATAAAAAAGGCTCATCAAAGATGAGCCGATAAACTGGTTGCGGGGGCAGGATTTGAACCATACGACCTTCGGGTTATGGGCCCGACGAGCTACCAAGCTGCTCCACCCCGCGATATGTAACCGAAACTATTATATGCGACGCGAAGCCGCGTTGTCAAGAAACGCGCGCGCCGATTTCCGCGAAAAATAAATGGTTTTCGAGAAATGCGTCGGTTCGGCGCGGGGAAAAGGGAAGGGCGCTAAAACTCCAAACGGTAGACGTAATCGTCCATAAAGAAACCGTGCCCGATGTCGTTGCATTCCGAACGGATCCGTTTGAACCCGAAGCGCTCGTAGATCGCCACGCTCGCGTTCATTTTGTTGACGTTCAATTCGATTGCGTTTAGCCCGTCTTCTTTTGCGTTTTTTAAGCAAAAATCGAGCATTTTTCTGCCGTATCCTTTGCCGCGCTCACCCTCGGAAAGATAAAGTTTGCTGAGGTAAAGATGATCGCCGCGCGTGTAATAACCCAAAAAGCCGACCGCGCGAAAACCGTCCTGCGCGATAAAGTAATGATAGCCGCGCGAAAGTTGGTCGCGGATCGCCGGCACCGATTGGAATTTCTCGATCATATAGTCGTTTTGTTCGGATCCGAGCAGGGGATCGTAATACTTTTTAACGATTTCGGATGCTATCTTCGAAAGGCGCGAAACGAGTTCTTCGTTTGCGAGATCGACGCTCATAAATTCCATAGGCGTTCTCCTCGGGCTGCCGCTTGATCGACAGCTTTGTAAATTTATTATAACACAAATCGGCGTCGTTTCAGCCGCCTTTTCGAAGGGAATTCTCAAAACGCCCGAAAAAGGTGTGTTCGGCGGAAAAAAGGGAAGAGGGAGCGTCCTTCGCCGAAAAAAAGAAGGGCGAACGGCGGGGCGCTCGAACATTTTCCGAAAATCTGCAAAATCACGAAAAAAACATTGACAAACGCTGTTCGGCTTGTTAGAATAAATAAGCGTTTCGTCGCGGGGTGGAGCAGCTTGGTAGCTCGTCGGGCTCATAACCCGAAGGTCGTATGGTTCAA
>DBVY01000005.1:13282-19254 GCA_002308575.1 Christensenella sp. UBA1252 | reverse complement strand
TGCTTGACCGCGTCGATACGGAAGCCGTCCACGCCGGAGCCGTCGCCGAGAATGCCGAGCCAGTACTTCGCAACTTCCGCGATCGCGTCGCGCGTGCCCTGCCAATCGTAATTGAGTTCGGGCATCGACGGCGAGAATTTGCCGTAGTAGGAATACGCGTACTCGCTGTACGGATACCAGTCNNNNGACCTCGTGGTTGCGCCATTGATAGAAGTTGCGATATTCGGGATCGAGTTTCGCGGACTTCTGGAACCAAACGTTATTCGTGGACGTATGGTTCAGAACAAGGTCCATAATAACCTTCATGCCTTTTTGATGGCACTTGGTAAGAAGCTCTTTATAGTCGTCCAACGTTCCGAACTTCGGATCGACCGCCGTGTAATCGATGATATCGTAACCGTGGTAACTATCCGAGAGCTGGATCGGGGTCAACCAAAGGACGTTGATGCCGAGGCTCTCCAAATAGTCGAGGTGATTGATGATGCCGCGGATATCGCCGATACCGTCGCCGTCGCTATCCGAGAAGGAGCTGACCATGATCTGGTAACCGACGCCCGAAACGGTGTCGAGCAAACTCGTGCCGTAATTGCATTTGATCGTTTCGGAGCTGTTGACGTTGCTCTTCGAAACGTTCGTGCCGTCGTCGTTCGCGTACGGGTTCGTGATCGTTCCCTGTTGCGAGAGATGGTTGACGTCCGGGCTGACGTTATCCTGCACGCAGAAAATATGGATACTTCCGTTATCCCAAATCTTATCTTTGATCAAGAACAATTGGTCCGCGTTACCATCAGAACGCCAGTGCGTACCGGAGTTTTTACTGTCTTCGTAAACGATCAGGAAACCGATCTTCGGGTTGATATAGTTCGCCTCTTTGAAGATATCGCCCGGCTTGTAGTTCGCACCCGCCGCGGAATCCACGAAGAATTGCAGGCTTTGGTCTTTTTCTTTGCCCGCGTCGTTATAGATCTGCGTCAGGTCAACGTCGCAAGTTGCGCCGACGATATCGTCGATCACGATGTTGCCTTGATCGTCGCGGACCCAGTTGAACACGCGACCCGTGTACTGATACGGCCAAACCCAAAGCGTCATCGCTTCGTAATCCTTGGGATCGTTATTGAAACGCAAATAGTGGATATAAAGGTGCGCTTCTTTGCTCGTTTCGGCAAGCTCCGCTTCATAGGCTTCGATCGCGCCTTCGGTGACCGCAGACGTCCATTTCGCGTAGAGTTGCACGTTCTTTGCGGGCATCGACGAGAAATCGAAGGATTCTTGGTAGGTTCCGGGATCGGTGTACCAACCGTCAAACGTGTAATGCGCAAGCTTCGGGTCTTCGGGTTTTTGAACCTTATCCCCTGCCTTCAAACCTTGAATCGGGGCAACCTGCGTTGCGGCATCGCCCGTATAGAAGGAAATGCGGTACTGTGCGGTCAGCGCGGAAGCCGTGTTTCCGCCCGAACTCGAATTACCCGAGCTGCTGTTGCCGCCGTTGCCGCCCGAACCGCTGTTACCGCCCGAGCTTCCGTTTCCGCCGTTGTCGCCGGAGCCGCCGTTCCCACCGGAACCGCCGTTTCCGCCCTGCGAGCCTTCTTCCGTGTTCGTTGAGTTATTTCCGCCCTGATTGTTCGAATTGTTATTCGAGCAGGCGAAAAGTCCCAAAGCTAGGGTGAACACAAGAAGCAGAACCAAGATCGCAATCCATATTCTCTTTTTATTCATACTATCTCCTTTTTAAGAGGTTATGTTTTTCTTTTCGTCGGCTCGCGCGTTATACACGTGCGAGCAAGTGCGCAAATCCTAAAATAAGATTGATAAAACCGTTATGCCTGAAATCAATCCGGAACATTCGCGTCAAGCAACTCGGTGATCACGAAGACATGATTTCCCGGAATCGCGTTAATCGCGGCGGTTTTATTCCAAACTTCGACGTCTCCTTCGACAAGATCGGGATTACAACGAGCGAATTTCAAACCGGAGAAATTCAACTCCGTGTCGATATACGCGGAATACACGCGATCGGATACTTTCGTCATTTTAACGCCCGGCCAATTTCCGTTGTTGGAATTGGGATTGTAATACCAAACGTACAGATACGCATCCGCGTTTCCGTCATTGAACCAATTGATGCCGGTAAAATCAACGTAGATCTTGCCATCCCAAGGCGCGGGATAATCCGCCGTCCAATAATCGTCTTTGCAGAAAAGCGCGTTGGGATCCAATTCGTAATCGGATGTTTGAGCACCATCGTTGTTATTGAAGCAGATACTTTCGGCATCGGTGGGAACGTCGACCTTAAACCAACCGTCGTGTCCTTCCACCGCGGTCATTTGCGCGCCCGGCCATGCGCCGAGTTTTGGGGTATTGGCGCCTTTCCAAGCGTACGCATAGACGCTACCCCAAGCATTGGTGTTGTAGTAATAAACGGTCATCGTTTCTTCGGGATCGGGATCGACGGGATAATCCGCCGTCCATTCTCCGTTCTTATAGAAGAGCTTGGAGAAATTGAGCGTTTGATCCGCCGTTTGCAGACCTTCGCCGCCATTTCCGTTCGCAAAGATGATCTTTTCGGCAGTCACGGGGATCAAAACGGTCAACCAGCCGTCGTGTCCGTTCACGGGCGTCATCGAGGAGCCCGGCCATGCGCCGAGAAGCGCCTCGCTCTCACCCTTCCAAGCATACGCTCTGACTTGATCGTCCGCGCAACCGAAAGAATTATAGAAGTAAACGTTTACCTTTTCCACGGGAATTGCCGCAAGGCATTCACCGTCCTTGATGTAGGGTTTCTTAAAGTCGATAAGAACCGCAGCCTTTTCGTTCGCGCCGTTGTTGCTGAAGATCACTCTTTCCGCCAAGGGGCTGACCGAGATCTTGAACCAGCCTTCTTCGCCTGCGACCGCGGTCATCGCCGTGCCCGGCCATGCGCCGATAAATTCGACTTCGTTAGGCTCGGTGCCCGACCAAGCGTACGCATAGACGCTCGCCCAAGAATCGGTGTTGTAGTAGTAAACCGTAAAGTCGGCAACCGCTTCTCCATACAAAACGTAGGGTTTCGCGGGATCGATCGCGATCGTATCGGTCTGCTGCGGTTCGTTCGCGCCGTCGTTGAAGATCACTTTCTCCGCCGCAGCGTCAACGAAGATAAAGCACCAACCGTCGTGTCCGACGACGTTTTTCATATGTTTGCCCGGCCAATTACCAAGATATTTTACTTCGTTGGGTTCGGTGCCCGACCAAGCATACGCGTATATGTGCGGAAAATACGGATCGTTGCAATAATAGAGGATCTGCGGCATCGAAGCGAAGATCTGATCTTCCGCGGCAACGTACGGCTTGCTGTCGTCCAAAGCGATCGTCGAGGTTTTATTGACGTCACCACCGTCGCTGAAGATAACCTTCTCCGCAAAGAAGTCGACGCTGGTCTTAAACCAACCATCCTTACCCTCGACCGCGGTCATTTTCGCACCGGGATAGGCGCCCTTATATTCCGTCACAGAGGGAATATCGCCCGACCAAGCGTACGCATAGACGTTCGCCCAAGCGTTCTCGTTGTAATAGTAGAGCTCGTAAGTCGTGGGCTCGTCGGGATACGCCGCAAGCCATTCGGTTTGATAATAGTAAAGTTTGGTGTAATCGCTGATCGAGATCTCGGAAGTCCTGTTCAAATCATTGGTGCCGTCGATGAAGTACAACACCG
This sequence comes from Christensenella sp. UBA1252, assembly GCA_002308575.1. GTDB lineage: Bacteria > Bacillota > Clostridia > Christensenellales > CAG-1252 > CAG-1252. The sequence goes on along the minus strand of DBVY01000005.1, from coordinate 15,563 downwards.
CCGCGCGGACGTCGATCTCCGCTTTGAACCACTTATACTTGCCTTCGACCGGAGTCATTTCCGTGCCCGGCCATTGGGTCGTATACGAAACGGAGTTGTTCCAAGAATGGACGCGCATCGAAGGATATCCGAAGCTGTTCTTCGCATAGATCGTCGTAACGCCGTTGACCCAGATCTTATTCTCGTCGTTGACTTTCAAGAAGAAGGAATAGGTGCCCGCTTTCGCCGCCGCGCCGTTGAACTGGCAATTCGCCTCGTAATTGCTGAACGTATGACCTTTGTTATCCGTGATCGTTACGGTGTTGCCGACGGCAAGAACGATGCCGGTAGCCTGGTACTGTCCTTCCCCGTTCAGCGTCATCACGACCGGATCGCCCGCGCCGACGGTCAAGGAGTAGACCGTGGCAACGGGATACGCGTTATGCCATTCACCGTCGTAATAATAGACGTTATCGGCGTCGAGCGCGATATTTTCGGTCTTATTCGCATCGGTGCCGTCGCAGAACAAGACGTGATCCGCGCGCGTATCAATAGAGAAGGTAAACCAGCCGTCCTTATCCTGCACCGCGCTCATCTCTTCGCCCGGGAACGTGCTCGAAATCACGCCGTCCTTCCAGAAGTGGACGTACAAATGCTCGTAACCGAAGCTGTTTTGAACGTAGACCGCTCTGTAAGTGATATGGTGGACCCAAATCGGGTTACCTTCCGTCATCTTCAAGTAGAAGATATACGCGCCGTCCGCTCCGACGGTTCCGTCAAAGCCGCATCCGACCTCGTAATTGTCGTAGACCACGTTTTTGCTGTCCTTGATCACGATTTCGTCGCCGACGTGCAAATCAACTTGCGCGGTGTACTGAGCGTCCACGAGCGCAAGAGCGGTCGGGGTGCCGTTGACGTAGACCGCATAGGTCGTCGGATAATCGTCGTGCCAAGCGCCGCCCCAATAGTAGTAGCTATCCGCAACGAGATTCACTTCGATCTTGTTCGCTTCTTTTCCGTTATCGCTGAAGATGACGGACGCGGCGCGCGTATCGACGAATCCGGAGAACCAACCGTCCTTGCCTTCCACCGCGGTCATGTTCGTGCCCGGCCAACTTGCTTGGACGAATTCGGTTTTGTTATCGAAAGCATGGACGTACGGCTGCGCAAACTCCGCGTCGTTACGGAAGAAGACTCTCCAAAATTGGATGTGATGCACCCAAATCTTGTTGTTATCGTTGACCTTCAAATAGAAGATATACGTGCCGTCCGAATCGGCGGTTCCGTTAAAGCCGCAACCCACTTCGTAATTCGCGTAGGTGTTGCCTCTGTTATCCGAGATCGTAACGACGTCGTCCGCTTGCAGATAAACTTCAGCGGTGTATTCGCCGTTTTCAAGCGTCATCGCGGTCGGAGTTCCCTTGACGGAAACGCTGTAGGCGATCGGGGTGAAATCATCGTCCCAAGCGCCGCCGTAATAATAGACCTTGCTGAAGTTGATCGCGATGTTATCGGTGTGCTCGGTGTCTTCCTTCGCGCCGTCCGTAAATTGCAAGCCGGTAGCGCGCGTGTCGACCGGAGCGCTGAACCAGCCGTCGTGTCCGACCACGGCGGTCATTTCGATGCCCGGCCATTCGGTCGTCAAACCGATCTCGTTATTGAAGTAATGAACGAAGACTTTTTCATAGCCGAAATCGTTCCTGACGTAAATATCCGTAAACGTGATCGCGTTGACCCAAATCGGATTTCCTTCGGTCATCTTCAAATAGAAATCGTATCTCGCGGTCTTCGTAGCGGTACCGTCGAATCCGCAACCGGCTTCGTAATTGTCGTAAACTTTGCCCTTGTTATCCGTGATCGAAACGGTATCGCCGTTCTCAAGCTCAACGCTGACCGTGTATTGCCCTTCCACGAGTGTCATATCGTAGGTCTTGCCGTTCGCCGTCAAGGAATAGACGAGCGGATAACCATCGTGCCAAGCGCCGCCGTAATAATAGGGATTATCGAGATCGAGCGCCATTTCGTCGGTGTGTTGGGTGTTCTCCGCCGCGCCGTCCGTAAAGTTGATCTTGTTCGCGCGGGTATCAACGGGCGCGGTAAACCAACCCGCCTTGCCGTCGACCGCGGTCATCTTGATGCCGGGCCAACCGCTCGTAACGACGTCATCCTTCCAGTAATGGACGTAAAGCTCGTCGTAACCGAACGTGTTTTCAACGAAGATATCCGTAAACGCGATCAGGTGAACCCAAATCTTGTTTTCATCCTTCGGCTTCAAATAGAAGATATAGTCGCCGTCGGCAGG
>DBVY01000005.1:1886-13206 GCA_002308575.1 Christensenella sp. UBA1252 | reverse complement strand
ACCTGAACGGTGAATTGATCTCCGTCAAGCGTCATATCATGATTGACGCCCTTGACGTTCACGGCATACGTAATGACTTCGGGGTGCTTATTGACGTAAACAACGTTCGTTTCGCCGACCTTCAAATAGAAATCATACGTGCCCGCGCCCGTGTTCCAAGCGTTGTTGTCAAACGAAGCCGCCGCACCGTTGAAAGAAACGGAAACGACGTCGTCCGCCGCGATCGCAACGTCCGTAAGTTTGAATTGCTTATAATCAACGCCGGTATCGAGCTCCATTTGGTTCTCGTTCGCGCCGATCTTCAAAACCGCCTTGTCTTCGACGGGTTGCACGTGTTTAACCGTGTAAACCTTGTTTTCCGAAGCGTTCAAATAGATATCGTAAACGCCCGCTTCCCGAATCGCTTGGCTGTCGTCCGCATAAGGAACGCTCGAACCGTTAAATACGAATCTGATATAGGCGAAACTACCGATTTCGAAATCCTTGAGAACGAATTGTTTGACTTGCGACTCTGCGTCCAAGGTCATCGCGGTTTCGACGCCGTCGATCACAACGGTCGCTTTATCTTGCGCGGGGGTCTCGCCGCCCTCTCCGCCGTTACCACCTTCGCCGCCGTTTCCGCCGTTTGCAACGACTTTAACGGTGATCGAAGCGGTCTTGGTTTCTCCGTCCACAACGAAGGAAATCGAAACGACCTTATCGCCCGCCGTGCTGCTATCGAAAGCACCGATGCGGACGTCGTTAATATTTTTCGTCGTGCCGTCCGAATACGCAACGGTGACCGTTACTTCGCTCGCGGAGATCGTGGAACCGATCGCTTTCTCACCGCCGGTGTAATTCGGAACGATACGGGTGATCGTTGCGGTTTGGCTTCCGCCGTTGCCGCCTTGATCGTTCGCAACGACTTTTACGGTAATATTCGTGGTTTTCGTAGCTCCGTCCACCGCAAAGGTGATCGCAACGTTCTTATCACCGACGGTCGTGTTATCGAACCTGCCGATCGAAATGCCGTCCGTAATGCTCTTCGAGGTGCCGTCGCTGTAAGTGACCGTAACGGAAACTTCGCTCGCGGCGATCGTTTCGCCGATCTTCTTTGCGCCGCCCGTGTAAACCGGCGTGATGCGGGTAATCGTCGCGGTTTGACTTCCGCCGTTGCCACCTTCGCCACCTTCGCCGCCGTTTCCACCGTTGCCGCCGTTCGCAACGACGTTCACGTTAAAGGATGCGGTGAGTTGCTCACCGTCCAACGTAAAGGAAACGGTGACCGTCTTCGTGCCTGCGGTCGAGGAATCGAAAGCGCCGAGCGTGATCCCCGTCGCGCGCTTGGTCGTTCCGTCACTGTAATAGAGGACGACAGAAACGTCGTTTGCGGAGAGCGTGGAACCGATCGCTTTGTCGCCACCGTTATAAACCGCTTCAATGCGGGATAAGGTGGCAGCGCCCGAATCGTTCGAAACCCACTTCGCATAGACCGTAACGTCCGCCGTGATGTTAATGATCTCGGGGCCGAGCTTTTGCGTGCAGTTCGCGTCCGCATAGAAACCTTCGAGGCGATATCCGTCCCTGGTCGGGATCGTAATGCTGCCGAGCGAAACGCTGTTATCGGAGCCGACGTCCAAAGTTGAATCCGGAACGCCCTCGACGTTCCACTTGATCGTAACTTTGATTGCAGTCGAGTCGCCGCCGTTGTTCTTCTTGTTACAGCCGACAAGAACTGCCGTTGCAAGAAGCGCAATGCATAAAACGATGAGCATAATTTTGACTGTACGTTTCATTGAATCCTCCTTGTGCGCACTGCGCACGCGAGATGAAATGGAATTAGGGTATAAAAACCCCTTTTATAATTCTAACGCCCGATTGTCACCTTGTCAATATTAAATTTTTCGCGCGCGCAAGAATGTCAAATTTATATGGAAAAATGTCGAAAATCGAGCCGAATTCCCCATTTTTTGCTTAAAATTTTTTTCAAAACAGGCAAACAGATGACAAAAAAACGCAAAAAACGTTCGCCTTGGTCGATCACGCGGAAGCATTTCGCGCCTTCTCTTTTTTTCTTCCGTTCTACGCGATTCGATCCGCCTTTGTTTAGGGCGAATTCCAGCCTCTCGCAGCGGAGTATCAAACGCTTGATTTTTTCTTCTTTTAATCGGAAATTCAAGGAGAAATCAATTATTATGCTTTTCTGATTATCTTCCGCTTTTCGATCCTCGATCCGCCGCTTTTTTTATCCGAAATCGTCGCGCGCTCGTACAAGCTATAATTTCTTTGTAACCATTAAATTGAAAAATCGGTATTGCAATTATATGCCCTATCGTGTAAAATATATATAAGTTGCCAAACTTCGCGAGGACGGCAACCGAATCATTTAAGGAGGGAATCTATGAAGAAAATTTTACTGATTGTTGCGATCGTGGTATGCGTAGCTGTTGCAGGAACGGCTCTCGCTCTCACGACGTACAATGATGCGACGCCTTTAGGCGGAACATTGACCGCAGACACGTATTTGAGCTTGTCGCTTGACGATTGCTCTACGACTGCCCTTGCTTTGGAGGTCGGCGAATACAGCGATGCGTACACGATCGATTACGATATCGCGAAATCCGCGAGCGTAACCCCGAGCGCGACTTTGACGATCGCGCTTGCCGATGCGGGTGCGGGACATGATCTCGATGACGTTACGATCGCGCTGTTTACGAACTCGAACTTCTCTACTCCGTTGAAATTGGGCACGAACGCGACCACGGGCGCGATCGACCAAGAAAACGGAACCGCGGCGACGCTTACGGGCGCCGGCACGATCACGATCACGGGATTGAACGCAAGTGGCGTTATCTACGCGCGTTTCTACGTTGACGGCAATGCGGATGCAGATGACGTCGGCGGAACGATGACCTTGAATTTGGTCAGCGCGGCGGAATAAGGAGGTAAGAAGATATGAAAAAGGCTTTAATTTTAGCAATCATCGCAATCATCCTCGTTATCTCTGTCGTCGGTGTCTGCGTAGCGCTTTACAAAGTAGCCGCCACGCAAAAACAAGTCAACATCACCGCTTCTTCGGGTAGCACCTGCAATTTGACGATCGGAACCGCGGACAATCTCAACTTTACCGGAATCAGCCCGAACAGCACGACGAGAACGTTCGATATTACCCTTTCGACCTCGAACAACGCGCTTGCGGACGGCGTAAGCGGTATTTTTAAAGTTACAAAAGGCGGCGCGCAACCGACCTACGTCGACGTTACCGTAAACGAGATCCCGTCCATCGGCGGCGCGCTTGGATCGGAAGTTGCGGCGGCAACCACGGTTAGCGGCGCCACGATCGCGCTCAGCGCTCTGCCGAAGTATTATCGCGTGACGATCACCTTGAACGCAACGGGTATCGCGGCATTCGACGAGACCCTCGCCGAAACGCAATTCGCGACCGTTTCCGCATCTTGGGAAGTGGACGAAGACTCCCTGTTCACCTATGACGCTAACGCATATTACGTTGTTGGAACGATCAACGGTGTTACGGCTTGGAGCCCGACCGCGAACAGCATCGTGTTGGATAGCGCAACCACGGGCACGAACCGCGCCCAAAAGGACGCTGTTACCCTTCACAACGGCGATACGTTCAAAGTCGTTAAGAACTACAGAGTAAGCCCGGAATGGCCTGCGACTCAAGCCTCCAACAGCAGTGTTGAAGGCGTTACCGTTGCGGAAAATGGCGCCAACATCCAAATCACCGCGGATGGAACGTACTACATCTTTGTTAACGATAACGGTCAAGTTTGGGTTGACACGCACGCATAATTAACTATTTGAACACCGCACGGACTCTCCGTGCGGTGTCCCCTATCGGGGAACGAAATCTGTGCCGTCCTCGCGGGCGCTTGGAACGATTGAAAAACTATGAATCAACAAAAAAAGAATCAAGAAACAGGAAATCAACTTAAACCGAAAAAGAAAAAAAGTGCTGCCAGAGTTTTCGGCAACATCCTTTTTTATTTACTGATCATCGTCCTTTTGCTGATCGGGATCCTCGGGATCATCAGCAAAGTTAAGAAACAGGACACGATCGGGCTCTTCGGCACGCATTTTTACGTTGTGGCAACGGGAAGCATGGCGACCGTACACAGCGAAAACGCCGATTTTTTGGAAGGTCATACCGACCAAATCCAAGTGGGCGATTTGATCGTTACCCACTCCATTAAAGACGAAAGCGAATTACAGGTGTACTCGATCGTTACCTATATCAATGAAAACGGGGCGACGGTCGTTCACCGTATTGTCAGGATCGAGAAAGGCGCGGACGGAAACCTTTGGTACACCACGCGCGGCGACGCAAACAGCGTTTCGGACGCCAAGCGCACGAGCGACCAATTCACGGGCATTCTCGTTGCGGATATGGGCGAAAGCTGGGGCGAAGCCGTTAAGTTTATGCAGAGCTATTACGGGATCGCCGCCACAGCGGGCATCGTTGCGGTCATTTTGATCTTCATTTTGATCAACGACGCGATCTCGAAAAAGGAAGCGAGAAAAGCCGCCGAAGCCGCCAAAACCGCGCAAGAACTCGAAGATCTGAAATACGTTCCGTCGAAAAAAGACAAGAAAGCGAAGCGCAAACGCCGCATCGTTTACGAAGACGAGGACGATGAGGACGACGAGGACGAGGAAGAACTCGAATATCGGAGAAGACGCCGCAAAGCGAAACGCGCTTTGGACTATGACGACGAGGACGAAGACGATGATGACGAGGAATACTATCGCAGAAGGTCCAAGAAACGTCGCAGATACGAAGAGGACGAGGAAGACGAAGACGACGAAGCGCCTCGCCGCAGAAACTCCAAACCGATCAGATCGGATGAGGAAGAAGACGAAGACGACGAAGCGGAATATCGCAGAAGACAAAAAAAACGTCGCAGACGCGAAGAAGACGACTACGATATGGAAGAATTCGACGATTACGATTGATCCTCTTCTCTTATAGAGAAAGCCTGCCCTGCCCCGCATACGGGGCGAGCGATTCACCGGCAAAAACCGAAACCAAGGAGCCTTATGCCACGCAAAAAGATATTAGCGAGAATCGCGTTACTGATCGTAGCGCTTATGATCTGCACGGCGTTCGTCGGCACTTCTTTCGCACTCTATAAAGTTACCGCCACCCCTGCCGTCGTTTCGATTTCCGCGGTTGCGGGATGGAACGGCGTTTTGACCGTGGACGTAACGGCGATCTCTTGGTTTGAAACGGACGATTGCCGCGCGAATATCTTTATCACCTATTCCGATTCTTCCACGAACGCCGCTTATCCCGGCGAGGCGATGACGAGAACGAGCGCGGGCGTCTATACGGTGCAAACGAACACCGCGAAGACGATCTCCACGATTCAGGTAATTCGAATGAACGGTTTGGGGATCTATATGTATAACCAAACGAACGCGATTGCGGCAGGGGCAATCCCCGCAAACCACACGATTACCCTCTCCGCCGGAGATTTGAACGAGATCGCCGCGAGCAACAGAACGCCCTACTATGCTTTGAGCGTCAATATTACGTGGCAGTACTTCCCGGGCGCCGACGCCCTTCTTTACGTTTGGTATTCCGACGCGGCAACGACAACGACCGTTATGGAGAAAACCGAAGCCGGCAGTTATACTTACACGGCAAACTGGGATTCGATCACGAGCGGAAAGACGGTCAGCGGCTTTATGATTTTGAGATGCCAAACCGGAAACCCCTCTACTATTTATAACAAATCGAGAGAATTCGGTTTGACCGATATTACCAACGCAGGCGCATCGCGTTTGCTCACGGTCGCGGATATGTATAATTGGTAATAACCGCGTAAATTACGCATTGAAAAAGGGGCTTTGAAAGCCCCTTTTTTTAATATTCCGAATAAAACCTTTTTCATTCCGCCTTCTTTTTCTCTTTTTTCGCCCTATCTTGCTCGTGGGTTTGCTTTTTCTGCGTATACATCTTTTTATCCGCCTCCATCATTAACGAATTGAACGAATCGTCCGTTGCTTTCGCGGCATAGGCATAGCCGACGGAAACGCTGATATTCTCGCGCTCCAACGCAAAGCGGAAGCGATCGATGCGGCTTTGCACCTCCTCTTCCGAAACGTTCGACAGGATCGAAACGAATTCGTCACCGCCGATGCGGTAACAATTCCCCGAATTCCCCTTTCCGAACGATTCCAAAATGCAAGCGGCGGCATCTTGGATCAATTTATCGCCTGCCAAGTGCCCTTTCGTGTCGTTTATGCGTTTTAAATAGTTTACGTCAAACAAAATAACCGCCATCGAACCGTTGATCCCGTTATTCTCCAAAACGTTGCATTCCAAGCTATATCGATTCGGCAAGCCCGTCAACGCATCCGTTTCCGCGGCGGAACGCAGAATCTTTTCGAGCTTGTTGCGGCGCACCAAAAGTTCGTTGTACGCATTCGCTACGAGGCGAATTTCGCTGACGCCGCCGATCTTCTTCAAATCTTTGTCGGATTTGATAAGTTGCGCGTAATGTCTGAGCGGGCTGACCAGCCAATGATGGAATAAAAACGCATACACGATCGTCAAAACGATCAAAGCGAAGATCACGCTCCAAAGGGCGGTTCTCAACTGTTTTAACGTTTTCGCGTAGTCTTTTCGCGCAACTTCGAATTCGTCTTGCAGGGCAATCGTCGCATTCGTCGCGTTTTGGGTCAAATAGTATTTATTCGAACCGTATTCCGATCCGAGGACTAAGCTTTTCGCTTGCTCGAGGCGCTCCTCGTTCGTCATCGCGAGTTCCGTTTCGGTCAAGGGAACGCTCGGGATCGAATTGATCAAAGGCGTTTCGGGAAGCTCGTAGACGGATCGAATCAACGAAAAGGCGTGAATTTGGATCTCGATCAATGAAACGGAGTACGCCGAGGCTGCTTCCACAAACGTCCGAACGCCGGCGCTGACCTTATGATTTTTGAAACTTTCGGCAACTTTCGGGCCGCGGCGATCCACTTTTAATTCGTTTGCGTACGCGTTCAAAGGTCCGACGTTCAAAGCGCCGCTTTCCCCTTTCGGTAAAAGAATAAAATTCGTTGAAGTTTCGGAAAGAACGCCGGCGCCCGCTTGCATATCCATGATCTCTTTTTGGTACGCCGCAGAGCGATTCATCGTTTCGACCAAATTGTCGGAATAAAACTTAACCTCATAAACGAGGGCGATAATTGCACTGTATAAAAGCACCAAAAATATAATGAGCGGAATGACCCAAGTATTCGCCGAAACACCGTCCGATTTCAATATTTTCTTCAGCATACGCGTCTTTCGTAAAAGCTCCCTTTATTTTCTTTGATTATAAATAATTCTTTTTCGCGGTGTCAATACCAACACTTTTCCTCTCATTTATTAAGAACTCTTAATGATTCCCGAAAAAAGGATCGTTCGCGCGCGTTTTTACTTCGAGTTCATCCGAAACAGCGGCTTCACTCCGCCTCTCTTTTCCGCTTTTTATCGGCCCGACGGGCTTTTCGTTTGCCTTTTTTGCGCCCGCTCGGTATAATGAAAGTAAGTTTTGAAAAGGAAGCGAAAATGGAGTATCCTTGGTATCGTTTTTACGGAGAAACGCCCCGTCACCTCGAAGGTTTCAAAGGCTCTTTGTATCACGCGGTTTTGAAAGCGGAAACCACCTACCCTTCTTATGTGGCGACGATGTTTTTCGGCAAAAAACTGACCTATGCGGCATTGGTGCAAAAGATCAACGCCGTTGCTTCTTCTCTGACCGCTTTGGGCGTCAAAAAAGGCGATAAAGTAACGGTTTGCCTGCCGAACTGCCCGCAAGCTGTGGCGGCGTTTTACGCAATCAACGCGCTGGGGGCGATCGCCAATATGGTGCACCCTCTTTCGGCTTCAAACGAGATCGAATTCTACTTAAACGATTCCGAGAGCGTTTTCGCGATCACTTTGGACGCGTTTTATAACAAATTCGTTTCCGTCAGAGGGAATTGCCCGCATCTCAAAAAAATCATCGTTGCCGATCTCAAAGACGAACTTCCCTTCTTTACGAAGATCGGATATAAACTGACCGAAAAAAGAAAGATCCCGAAATACGAAAATTCCGAAGAATGCGTGCTTTGGAATGATTTTTTAAAGCTCGGAAAAGGCGTTATGGCAAACGTCGTCGAGCAAAAACCGGACGATCCCGCGGCGGTTCTTTACAGCGGCGGAACAACGGGCGTTACGAAAGGGATTTTGCTTTCCAACTATAATCTTAACGTGCTCGGCGTTCAAATCATTGCAACCAATCCGCAATTTATAGCGGGCGACCGTATGCTCGCAATTATGCCTTTATTTCACGGTTTCGGGCTCGGCGTTTGCCTGCACGCGATGATAATCAGCGGCGGATGCAGTATTCTCGTGCCCCAATTCAACGCAAAAACCTACGTTTCCCTGCTTGCAAAGTACAAACCGAACTTCATTGCCGGCGTTCCGACGCTTTTCGAAACGCTTCTCCGCCTCGAAAAGGGCGCGAAACCCGATCTTTCCTGCCTAAAAGGAATGTTTTCGGGTGGGGACAGCCTATCGATCAAACTGAAAAAGAAGGTGGACGACTATTTGGCGCGCCATCACGCGTCGATCCGCGTCCGCGAAGGCTACGGCACGACCGAATGTGTGAGCGCGAGTTGCTTGACGCCGCTCGTAAAAGAAAAAGAAGGCAGCATCGGCGTTCCCTTCCCCGACACCGTTTATCAGATCTGCAAGGTCGGAACGACCGAAGAGCTCCCCTACGGGGAGGAAGGCGAGATCTGCATAGCGGGTCCGACCGTTATGCTCGGTTACGTACACCAAGAAGAAGAAACGAAAAACACCTTAAAACGCCACGAAGACGGCAATTTGTACGTCCACACCGGCGATCTCGGTTCGATGGACGAGGATGGCTTCGTTTACTTCAAACAGCGGATCAAACGCATGATCATAACCAACGGTTATAACGTCTATCCGTCGCAGATCGAAAATGTCATCGACGCGAACGAATTCGTTTCGTACAGTTGCGTGATCGGCGTGAACAACGAATACGGAATGCAAAAAGTAAAAGCGTACGTCGTTTTGAAAAACGGCGTAAAACCGTCCGATGAGGTCAAGAAATCCATTATGAATTACTGCCGCGAACATATCGCGCGCTATGCCGTTCCGAAAGAGATCGAATTCAGGGACGAGCTTCCGAAAACGATCGTCGGCAAAGTTGCCTATCGCGTTTTGGAAGAGGAAGCAAACGCAAAAAAATAAGCCGCCGAAAGCGCAAAAGAAAGGCAAACGAATCTAAAAAATCAGAAAAAAGGCGGCGAACGATTCGTCGCCTTTTGATTTATCTCAAAACGTTCGGATTTATAGGGAAAAATCCTTTTCTTTTATTTGACATTTCCCCGCTTTTAAAGAAATCCTCCGAATATTCCGAAAAATAGGTATTTTTCAATAAAAATATTGCTTTCATAAAACGTCTTGCAAAAACCGCCGAAATGCGTTAAAATAGCTATATGATTGATCCCGAAAAGCGAGGTAAAAAATGAAAACCGTTTTGAATGTCGGATCCGTTTATATGAACGCCTATTTGATCGAGATCAAAGGCAGTTGGTTGCTCGTTGACACGGGATATCCTTTCGATTACAAACACTTTCTGAAAACCGTGAAAAAGCACCGAATCGAATTATCTTCGATCCGCTACGTCGTTTTAACGCACGTACACGCCGACCACGCCGGCTTCTTAAAAAAGATCCTTGAAGACACTGGGGCAACGCTGATTTGTTTGCCCGCCGAGAAAGAGCGCCTTTTATCGGGCGTAAACGAGAAAAACGTTTGGATTTCGCGCAAAGCTTTCTTTTTGATCAATCGCATTTCTGCGGCAACGCCCCGCCTTCAAACGTTCGAACCGATTGATATTTCGGGATCCTTAGACGCGGAAACGCAACCCTTGGCGGAAGAAGGCATCACGTTTTTCGTTCTTCACGGCCATACGGACAACGATCTTTGCTTAAAAGTAGACGATAAACTGTTTATCGGCGATATTTGCATGAACGGCGCAGGTGCAACGGGCTTCTCCCCTCTTTGGATCGAAGATAACGAAAAACTCGTGGAAAGTTGGAAACAGCTTCTTTCGATGGACGGCGATTTTCTCTATACCGGCCACGGAAAACCTTTCCCGAAAACCGCCCTCACGAACTACGTCGATAAACAAGCAAAAAGAAAACTCTGCAAATTGTTCAAATAATCAGCCTTGCGGTTAAAAATAAAACCTTAATTGAGGCGCGTTTCTTAACGCTCTCGTTCAAATCCCTAACGTTAAGTGAAAGAAAAAAGTCGGATAAATCCGACTTTTTGCCTATTGGCGGCGCGGCGGTAACCAAAATTGAATTTTTTTAGCGGATCGCGCCTTTCTGTTGAGAAAATTGCAACTTTTTACAAAAATTCTCAATAGCCATTACGAATGAAGTGTCATTTTACATATTTTCGGAGTTTGAAAACGAGGGCAAATTTTCAATGCGGGTTATCGAAAAACTAACTGTTGTAATTTAATTACAAATATAGTAAAATATAGACGCGATACATCTGAATAAGCCAAAAAGGGCATCCTTTCGGTAAGGATGCGCTTATTTCGCGTTACACGACCTTTTTGGCTCTAGTGTAAGATGTATCGCAGCAGGCGAGATGGTGTGCATTTTTGCAGGTACCGCTTCGCTTGAGGCGGTACCTTTTTTTATTAGGCACGCAAGGAGGAATAGGAAATGAAAAAGAGCACAGGGATCATAGTGTTTTTGATTCTGCTGTCTGTCTGCTTGGTATTCGCTGCTTGTGAGAATGTAAGCAACGAAACCATAACGGAACCGGTCGTTGACCCGGAACCGGTACACACACATACTTTTTCTGATATTTGGTCAAAAGATGCCGATTACCATTGGCACGCCGCCACCTGTGAACATACGGCAGAGATAAAGGATAAAGCCGCGCACACCTGGAATGATGGGGAGATCACCACGCTCGCCACCGAGGAAGCGGAAGGGGTGAGGACTTATACTTGTACCGTCTGCGGCGCGACCAAGAGCGAAGTGATCGCAAAACTGAAAAAGGGTGAAGGATTAGCTTTTGCGTTGAAGAATGACGATACTTATCAGGTGACCGGTATCGGCACCTGCACAGATACGGACGTTGTGATCCCTGCGCAATATCAAGGAAAGGTGGTGACGAGCATCGGGTCTTCTGCGTTCCGCGGTTGCAGCGGCTTAACCTCAATCACGATCCCGGATAGCGTGGCGAGCATCGGGGGTTCTGCGTTCAATAATTGCAGCGGCTTAACCTCGATCACGA
>DBVY01000005.1:0-1830 GCA_002308575.1 Christensenella sp. UBA1252 | reverse complement strand
TTATATCTTCGGAGCAAACTCCTATTTTGATAATGCAAGCTATGTACCTTCTTCCTTGAAATCTGTGGTGATCACGGGTGACACGAGCATCGGGGATAGGGCGTTCTATGGTTGTAGCGGCTTAACCTCAATCACGATCCCGGACAGCGTGACGAGCATCGGGTATGAGGCGTTCCAATATTGCAGCGGCTTGACCTCGATTTACTATACGGGAGACGTAGCGGGATGGTGCGGAATTGCCGGTTTAAATAATTTGATGCTCTTCGGATCATCGACTAAATCTCTCTATATTAGCGGTGCAAAGGTGAAAGGCAACCTCGTGATCCCGGACGGCGTGACGAGCATCGGGAGCTGGGCGTTCCGTAATTGCAGCGGCTTGACTTCCGTCACCTTTACCGAGGGCAGTCAGTTGACGAGCATCGGGTCTTCTGCGTTCTCCGAATGCAGCGGCTTGACCTCAATCACGATCCCGGACAGCGTGACGAGCATCGGGTCTTCTGCGTTCTCCAGTTGCAGAGGCTTGACCTCGATCACGATCCCGGACGGCGTGACGAGCATCGGGGAGCATGCGTTCGCGTATTGCACCGGCTTGACCTCCGTTACGATCCCCTCGAGCGTGACGAGCATCGGGTATAGGGCGTTCGAGGATTGCTATAAATTAGTGGAGGTTTATAACAAGTCCACTCTCTCCATCAGCAAGGGCAATATTAGTTACGGCTACGTCGGTTGCTATGCAAAGAACGTGTACAAGACGGAGGGAGGCAGCAAACTCTCCACCACCGAGGACGGGTATATCCTCTATACGGATGGGGCGTCGACCTCTTTGGTGGGATATATCGGCTCGGAGACTGAATTGACTCTTCCCGCAGGGATCACCGAGATCAATCAAGGAGCGTTCTATGGTTGCAGCGGCTTGACCTCGATCACGATCCCGGATAGCGTGACGAGCATCGGGAATTATGCGTTCTCGGGTTGCGCCTCTCTCCAATACAACGAATATGACAATGCCTATTATTTAGGGAATGAGGAGAATCCGCACGTGGTGCTGATTAAAGCAAAATCCACTTCCATCACGGAGTGTACAATCAATATTAACATGAAAGTTGTTTATAGTTCTGCGTTCTATAATTGCAGCGGCTTAACCTCGATCACGATCCCGGATAACGTGACGAGCATCGGGGATTGGGCGTTCGATAATTGCAGCGGCTTGACCTCTGTCACCTTTGCCGAGGGCAGTCAGTTGACGAGCATCGGATATGAGGCGTTCCAATATTGCAGCGGCTTGACCTCGATCACGATCCCGGATAACGTGACGAGCATCGGGGATGATGCGTTCAGGAATTGCATCGGCTTGACCTCCGTGACGATCCCGGACAGCGTGACGAGCATCGGGTATGAGGCGTTCCAATATTGCAGCGGCTTGACCTCCGTGACGATCGGGAGCGGCGTGACAAGCATCGGGGATTGGGCGTTCGCGTTTTGCAGCGGCTTGACCTCCGTGACGATCGGGAGTGGCGTGACGAGCATCGGGAGCTGGGCGTTCCATCAGTGCTATAAATTAGTGGAGGTTTATAACAAGTCCACTCTCTCCATCAGCAAGGGCAATAGTAGTTACGGCGACGTCGGATATTATGCGAAGGAGATCTATACGAGCGAATACGTCAGCAAGCTAAGCACGGATGAGAACGGATATATTCTCTATACGGATGGGGCGAAGGTCTCTTTGATCGGATATACAGGTTCTGCGACTGAATTGACGCTTCCCACGGGCGTTACGGAAATCTATCAATATGCGTTCTATGGTTGCAGCGGCTTGACCTCCGTGACGAT
>DBVY01000035.1:18249-18431 GCA_002308575.1 Christensenella sp. UBA1252 | reverse complement strand
GGCAGGGACGGCATCGGCGGCGCAACGGGATCCTCTAAGGCGCATAACCTCAGTTCCGTTGAAAAGAGCGGCGCCGAAGTGCAAAAAGGGAACGCACCCGAAGAAAGAAAACTGCAACGCCTGTTCCGCAGACCCGAAGCCTGCAAGATGATCAAACGTTGCAACGATTTCGGCGCGGGCGG
>DBVY01000035.1:17862-18166 GCA_002308575.1 Christensenella sp. UBA1252 | reverse complement strand
TCGCAGGAGAGAATGGCGGTCGTCGTTGCCGAAAAGGACGTGAAAGCCTTCATCGACCTTGCGAACGAAGAGAATTTGGAAGCGACGGCGGTCGCCGTCGTTACGGACGACGCAAGGCTGAAAATGAAATGGAACGGCGACGTGATCGTGGATATCAGCCGCGAATTTTTGAATTCGAACGGCGCCGAAAAGCATATCGAGATAAACGTGGAATCTCCGAAACCTTTCGAAAAGAAGATCCCGTCCGATTTCAGTAAAGGTATGATCGCGCTCGCAAACGATCTGAACGTCTGCTCCAAGCGCG
>DBVY01000035.1:3807-17722 GCA_002308575.1 Christensenella sp. UBA1252 | reverse complement strand
GTATCACGGCGCCTATCTCGCCGTTGCGGAGAGCTTGTGTAAGCTCGTTGCGACGGGCGCGGATCTCAAAGACGCGTATTTGACGTTCCAAGAGTATTTCGAAAAGCCGGGCAGAGATCCGAAGCGTTGGGGGCAACCCGCCGCGGCGCTTCTCGGCGCCTATAAAGCGCAACTCGATTACGGAATTGCGGCGATCGGCGGCAAGGACTCGATGAGCGGCAGTTTCGAAAAGATGGACGTTCCGCCCACCCTCGTTTCCTTCGCGGTCACGACGGGCAAGACGCAAGAGGTCGTTTCGAACGAATTCAAGAAAGCGGGCAGATACGCCGTTTTGCTTGTGCCCGAATACGAAAACGGGCTTCCGACGCCTTCTTCGGTCAAGCGTTGTATGGAAAAGACGATCGAGCTTTGCCGCGCAGGCAAGGCGTTTGCCGTCTATACGCCCGGTTACGGCGGCGTGGCGGAAGCGATCGCGAAAATGTGTATCGGAAACGGGTTCGGGTTCCGTTTCGACGATTCCGTCGATCTTGAAATGTTGTTCGGCTATCGTTACGGCGCGTTCGTCATCGAAACGGAGGATCCTTCCGTCGGCATTCTTCTCGGACGGATTACCGAGGGCGGCGCGTTCGTTTTCGGCGCGGAAATCGTTTCGAAAAAGGAATTCGACGAAGCCTATGAAGGGCGTTTGGAAAAGGTTTATCCCTGCTTGGAAAAGGAGCAAAACGAAACCTACGAGAACTTCGAATATCCCGCAAAGGGAATCGCGACCTCGAATATCAAAGTCGCGAAACCGCGCGTTTTGATCCCCGTTTTCCCGGGAACCAACTGCGAGTACGACACCGCGAAAGCGCTTGAAGACGCGGGCGCCGAAGCAAAGACTTTCGTGATCCGCAACCTGACGCCGTCGGACGTCGCGCGAAGCGTGGAAGCGTTCTCCGCCGAAGTCAAAAAGGCGCAGATGATCTTCGTGCCGGGCGGCTTCTCGGGCGGCGACGAACCGGATGGATCGGGCAAATTTATCAAAGCGTTCTTCCTCGGTGAAGCGGTCAAACAGGAAGTAAACGCCCTTTTGAAGAAGAGGGACGGACTCGTTTGCGGCGTTTGCAACGGGTTCCAAGCGTTGATCAAACTCGGGCTTGTGCCGTACGGTGAGATCGTGAACACCGATGAAAACGATCCGACTTTGACCTTCAACACGATCGGCAGACACCAATCTAAGCTCGTTCGCATTCGCGTTGCGTCGAATCGATCCCCGTGGCTTTCTTCGGTGAACGTCGGCGACGTGTTTACCGTTCCGATTTCGCACGGCGAGGGTCGCTTTATGGCGAACGACGAAACGATCAAACGTTTGATCGCAAACGGTCAGATCGCAACGCAGTACGTCGATTTAGACGGCAACGCTACGTCGGATATTCGCTATAACCCGAACGGTTCCGTGCTCGCGATCGAGGGCATTACTTCGCCCGACGGCAGGGTGTTCGGAAAGATGGGGCACAGCGAAAGGATCGGAAGCGGACTTTACAAGAACGTTCCCGGCGAATTCGATATGAAGATCTTCCGCTCGGCGGTCAAGTATTTCACGAAATAAGGAAAAATCGTGCTTATCGAAACAATAAAAAAGCCGATCGCGAAACGATCGGCTTTTTGCTTGTAAACGAACGGGAATTCAAACTTTGATTCCGACTTTCTCGTTCAGATCACCGGTATTTTTCTCTAAAACGGGCAGAACGACGTTTTTCAAAAAATCGTCCGTTTGCGTTTCGGCGCAACCGATAAACGAGTTGTCGGAAAGTACCTTTTCGGCTTCTTCCTTCGTAAGACCGAACGCGGGATCCGCGATGATCTTTCCGAGCACGTCGTTGTCCTTTCCTTCGAGTTTGATCTCTTTCGCGGTCTGAACGGAATGCTTGCGGATCGCTTCGTGCAAAAGTTGGCGGTCGCCGCCTTTCTCCACGCAGTACATCAAAATGTTTTCGGTCGCCATAAACGGAAGCTCTTCTTTCAAATGTTTCTCCGCGACTTTCGGATACACCGTGCCGCCTTGAACGACGTTGATGTAAAGGGAAAGGATTGCGTCCACAGCCAAGAAGGCTTCGGGCAAGGAGATGCGGCGGTTCGCCGAATCGTCGAGCGTGCGCTCGAACCATTGCGACGCGGCGGTAAACGCGGGATTGATCAGATCCGCCATTACGTAGCGGGAAAGGGAAGCGATGCGCTCCGAACGCATCGGGTTTCTTTTATACGCCATCGCGGAGGATCCGACCTGCCCCGATTCGAAGGGCTCGTCGAATTCTTTTAAATGGGATAAAAGGCGAATGTCGGAAGAGAATTTGGAAGCGCTTTGCGCGATCCCCGCGAGCACGGAGAGGATGAAGAAATCCACCTTGCGCGAATAGGTTTGCCCCGAAACGGCGTAGGTGCCGGGGAAGCCCATCTTTTCGGCGATCTTTTG
The DNA here is from genome assembly GCA_002308575.1 of Christensenella sp. UBA1252. Classification (GTDB taxonomy): domain Bacteria; phylum Bacillota; class Clostridia; order Christensenellales; family CAG-1252; genus CAG-1252. Next base: position 15,270 of record DBVY01000035.1, on the reverse strand, counting down.
GTCCAAGCGTTTCGCTTTTTCGGCGTCGCCCTCAAAGAGGGTCAAAAAGCTTGCCGCCGTTCCCGTCGTTCCTTTGCAACCGAGTAAACGAAGTTCGCCGAGCTCGTGATCGAGGTTTTCGAGGTCGAACAGGAGGTCTTGGAGCCAAAGCGTCGCGCGTTTGCCGACCGTCGTCGGTTGCGCGGCTTGGAAATGGGTGTAAGCGAGGGTCTGGACGGATTTGTTGCGCTCCGCGAAATCGTACAAACTCTTGATGCAGGTCAGGAGCAGTTTGCGGATGCGCAAAAGCCCTTCTTTCATGACGATCAGGTCGGTGTTGTCGCCGACGTAGCAGGAAGTCGCGCCGAGGTGCACGATCGGCTTCGCGGTCGGGCAAAGATCGCAATAGGCTTTGAGGTGCGCCATAACGTCGTGGCGGAGATCCTTTTCGTATTTTGCGGCTTTCTCGTAATCGATATCGTAGAGATGCGCTTTCATTTCATTGATCTGCGCGTCCGTGATATCGAGCCCGAGCTCTTTTTCGCTTTCGGCAAGCGCGACCCAAAGCTTTCTCCAAGTGGAAAACTTTTTATCCGCCGAGAAGATGCGGCGCATCTCTTCGCTTGCGTAACGGGTGTTTAAAGGATTTTCGTAAAATTCTTGCATAGCGTTCTCCCATAGACCTGGTTTTTTTATAAAAAACAGGTCTTATCCTTTTTATTGTATCGGTTTTTCCTTTCTTTTGTCAATCGTATGCCGCGAAATGACGATTTTGAAAAAGGGGAAAGGAAACGAAAAACGAATCGCGAAAGACGCTTGCAAAAAGGGCGCGCGCATTGTATAATTTTGTCAGGAAAGAAGGAGAAAACAATGAAAATAACCAAGACGATCCCCGCGTTCAAAGATTATATTTGGGGCGGCGAAAAACTTAAAACGGAATTCCATAAAGCGACCGATCTCACGCGCGTTGCCGAAGCGTGGGAGCTTGCCGCGCATAAGGACGGAACGAGCGGGTTCGAAGGAGAGAATTTCGATCTCGCCTATCTTTTCGATAAGAAACGCGAACTCATCGGAACGAAAGCCGCGTCTTTCGAGCGCTTCCCGATGATCGTGAAGTTGATCGACGCGCGCGACAATCTTTCCGTTCAGGTGCATCCGAGCGACGCCTATGCGCTCGCGAACGAGAATTCCTACGGTAAGACCGAAATGTGGTACGTGGCGGAAGCGGAAGAAGGCGCTGGCTTGTACGTCGGTTTCAAGCGCGATCTGACGAAGGACGAGTTCTGCGATCTGATCCGCGAAAACCGCTTGCAGGAAGTCTTGAATTTTATTCCCGTTAAGCCCGGCGAATGGTACTTTATCGAAGCGGGCACCGTGCACGCGATCGGAAAGGGCGTCGTGATCGCGGAAGTGCAACAAAACAGCAACCTGACCTATCGTTTGTACGATTACGGGCGCGTGGGCGCGGACGGAAAGCCGCGGGAACTCCACGTGGAAAAGGGAAAAGAGGTTTCGTCACTGAAAGCGTATGCGCCCGATAAAAGGACGGCTTGCGACTATTTCTCTTGCGAAAGCGTTTCTTTTAAAGGCGAAAAGATCCTTTCGGCGGGCAAGGAAAGTTTCGTTGCGATCTTAATCCTTTCGGGCTCGTTTACGGTCGAAAACGCCCTCTATCAAAAAGGCGACACGGTTTTCGTGCCGGCGGGATACGGCGATTTCACGCTTTCGGGCGAAGCGAACGCGATCGTGATCCGCATCTGATATGGAGAAACGCGGAAAGGAACCGATCGTTCTGTTTAATATCCGGTTCGTTCCGCTTTTCGCCGCCTTTTTAATCCTCGGCATTTATTGCGTAAAACTTTCGACGGCAGTCGCGGCGATTTCTTTCGCTTGCGCCGCCGTTTTTCTTTTCTTGCTCGTTCGCACGAAATCCTTTTCTTATAAAACGGCGATCGCACTTGCCGCCTTTATGATCCTCGGTTTCGCGATTTCTTCCCTTGCGATGACTCTTTATAACGATTACGGGCTCGACGATTACGTAACGATCGAATGCCGCGTGATCGAAGTGACAAAAAAGGAAAACGATTTCGGAAAGGTCACCTATCGGGTCGTTGCCGATTCGATCCGTCATAAAGGAGATCGGAAGAGCGGAAAGGTTACGTTTTCGACCGACGAAAAGATGACCGTCGGCGATCGCGTCCTTGTGAACGGCGACGTTTCGATCAACAAGTTGTCTTTGAAGACCGCATTTTCCGCGATGCAATATCGGGTCGGCGTCAAATACTCGATGGCGGATGCGCTTGTCGGTTCGGTCGAGCACAAAGCGCCGCCCCTTTCGTATACGATCCGAAAGAAGGCGCGCGAAACGCTCGTTCGCTACGAAAGCGATCGGGCGGGCACTTTTACCTACGCGATGCTTTTCGGCGATTCTTCCGCTATGCTTTCCTCGGATAAAGAAGCGATGCGATCGATCGGCGTGGCGCACGTCTTCGCGGTCAGCGGGTTGCACGTCGGCGTTTTGTCCGCCGCAATCCTCTTTTTGCTCAGAAAGTTTCGCGCGAAGAATTGGGTTTTGTTCTTCGTAATGTTACCGATCCTCGGGTTTTACAGTTACGTCTGCGACTTTACGCCGTCCGTCCTGCGCGCCTCGATCATGGTACTCCTTTCTTTGGCGGCGAGCGCCATCGGAATGCGTTACGACAGCCTTTCCTCGATCTCCTTCGCGGCGATCGCGATCCTTCTGATCAAACCGCTGTACCTTTTTGATTTGAGCTTTATCATGAGTTTCCTGTCCGTTTTGGGAATCCTTTCTCTGGCGCGTCCGTTGGAAAGGGCTTTTACGCGCCGCAAGATGAAAAAGGGATTTGCTTCCGCGCTGTCCGTTTCTCTTTCCACGACGATCGCGCTCGCGCCCGTTTCCGCGATCGTTTTCGGAAAGATCACGTTCGTTGGGATCGTGATGAATCTCGTCGTCGTGCCGCTCGCTTCGGTCACGTACGTCTTGTCGCTGTTTTCCTTGCTTTTAACCATCGTTTATTCGGGTTTCGGAGAACTTTTGATCGCGTTGAGATTTCTTCCCGTTTTGATCGCGGATGTCAGCGTGTTCGCGAGTAAGCAGGGTGTGCCGCAGAACTACGCATTCGCAACCGCGGAGATCGCTCTCTATTATCTGACGATCGTTTTCGTCGGCAATTATTCGCTTGCGTATCGGCGGGTCAAGCTCATTACGGCGGGCGTCGCGTCTTGTTTGATGCTCGCGCTGATTTTTGCCTGAACTTTTTGTGGAAATTCTTAAAATTCTGTCGTTTTTATTTGACAATACCGTAGGTATTCTATATAATTGCTTTTGTTTAGAAAAAATAAACTTTTGATTTAGTGCCGTTAGAAGTACAAAACCCGAAGTTTATTTTTACGAAACCAAAGAAAAGGAGCGAAGGTTATGGAGATCGGCGTTAAAATCAAAGCGCTCAGACTCAAAAACAATCTAACGCAGGAAGAGCTCGCGGATCGCTGCGAACTCACGAAAGGCTTTATCAGTCAGCTCGAAAACGACCTTGCGAACCCCTCGATCGACACGCTCGGCGATATCTTGGTCGTGCTCGGAAGCAATCTCGGGGAATTCTTCCAAAACGAGGAGAGCGAAGCGCTCGTATTTCATAAGGAAGACTATTTCTCCAAAGATTACGGCGACAGCGTAACGACTTGGCTCGTGCCGTCGGCGCAAAAGAACGCGATGGAGCCTATTTTGCTCGATCTGAACGAAAAGGGCGCGAAGGAAACCGATATGCCCCATGAAGGCGAAGAATTCGGCTACGTCGTTTCGGGAAAGATCAAACTGACCGTCGGTCGCCGCTCGTTTACCGTCGAAAAAGGGGAAACCTTTTATTATAAGGCGGATAAAAAGCATTCGATCGAGAACGTAACGGACAAGAAAGCGACCGTGCTTTGGATCTCTTGCCCGCCCAATTTTTAAGAAGGAAAAAAGAAATGAACGTTTTGGATAAAATCAAGGGGATCCTTCCCAAGAAAGAAAATGCGGTCGAGCCCGAAATCGCGCCCGCTCCCGTTTCGAAAAAAGGCGAGAACATCATCGAGATCAAAGGGATCACGAAAGTCTTCGACGGCGTCACCGTCCTCGACGATTTGAGCCTCGGGATCAAGCGCGGGCAGTTCGTGACCTTGCTCGGGCCTTCGGGTTGCGGCAAAACTACGCTTTTGCGCCTGATCGCCGGATTCGAAACGCCGACCGAAGGCGAGATCTATATCGAAGGCACGCCGATCACGAGCATTCCGCCTTTTAAGCGCCCGGTCAACACCGTCTTCCAAAAGTACGCGCTCTTTCCGCATTTGAACGTTTTCAAAAACGTGGCGTTCGGTTTGAAACTCAAAAAGGTTGCGGATCCAACCGCCAAAAACGGGGTTCGGAAGTACACGAAGGCGGAGATCGAGGAAAAGGTCAATAACGCCTTAAAGCTCGTCGGTCTTGCCGATTACGGTCACCGCGACGTCAATTCTCTTTCGGGCGGGCAGCAACAGCGCGTCGCGATCGCGCGCGCTCTCGTTATGAACCCCGATATCCTGTGCTTTGACGAGCCGACCAGCGCGCTCGATCCCGAACTCACGGGCGAGGTTTTGAAAGTCATTCGCGAGCTGAAAAGCGGCGACACGACGATGGTCGTCGTGACCCACGAAATGGAATTCGCGGAAGACGTCGCGGATAAGGTGATCTTTATGGCGAACGGCGTGATCGAAGAAGCGGGAACCCCCGAAGCGGTCTTCAAAAATCCGAAGAGCGAAAAGACCAAAGCCTTTCTCGCTTCGAGGAAGAACGTATAAATTCGGCGTCGCCCGACAATAAAAGAGAAAACAAAAAGAAGTCGTCCAATGCGTTGACGGCTTCTGTTTTTTTATGCGTTTTTTGTCTTGCAAACAAAGATCCTAAGTCGCGCTGTCTATGCGAACTGCTTTTTTACGGAGAGATCTACCCGTCTGCCCGAGATGAATTTTCCTTTCCACCTTTCGTCCGTCGTCAAAGAAACGGGGCCGCCGTTTGCGCTGTAACATTGGAGAAGCCTACCGCCTCCGAGATAAAGAACGACGTGAGAGATCTTCCCGTTCGTTCCCGTAAAAAAGATGTCGCCGCGCGAAAGGGAAGTATAGTCGTAAAGGATTGTTCCGACGGTATGATCCGCTTGGCTTCCGGTGTAGGAACCGAGCTTTACGCCGTCCCCGACGTAAAAACAGTATTGGACGAAGGACGAGCAATCAAAGGTTCTCCCCGTGAAATACGGGTTTTCGGCCCCGCTTTCCGAAAGGACACGCGGAGCGCCCCATTCGTAAGGCGCGCTGAGTTTTTCAAGCCCGGCGGAAAGAATGCGTTCGATCGCTTCGTTCGTTTCGGAAAGATAAGCGTACGATCGGCTTACGAAGCCGACGCGCCCCTCCGCCCAAACCGCGAACCAACCGTTTTCTTCCCAAAGATAGGGCAAAGACCGCCCTGCCGAAAGCAGAGAAAAGGCGGGATAGGATGTGCCCGCGCCCTTTCGGACGTTTACGGTTGCGGTCGCCGCGGCGGCGGTATAGGTTTCGTACGGAGAAGAGGGATACGAATAAGAAAAGGCGGTTGCTTCGGCGGGTTTCTCCGCCTCGTTGCCTGCGGTCGGGGGATCCGCCTCGTTTTCCTCGATCCGTTCGGAATTATCCGAAAGATCCCCCTCGTTTTCTTCGCTATTTTGCTCCGAAAAAGAGAGGGGCGCCCCGCTCTCATAGGCGGGGCGTTCGATTCGGATCTCGGATAAGGAAGGCGCGGCGCAAGCAAAAAGGGAAATCGACAAAATAAAGATCGTCGCGACCGAGATCATAAACAAAAAGAATCGTTTCATAAGCACCCTATTTCATTATAAAAGAAGAAAAATGTAAAATTTGCGTCCAAATATTGGGAAAAAGGCATTGACGAATACTAACTTGTATAATATAATAAGTCTACATACTATAAGGAAAAGGTGCGTGATTATGTCATTAAAGCACGGATTATTGGGACTTTTGACCTTGCGCAAGTCCTCGGGATACGATCTTTCGAAGCTCTTTCAGGAGTCTTTAAGTTATTTTTGGGTCGCGAACCAAAGCCAGATTTATCGCGAGCTGGATAAGATGGAAGAGCAGGGCTGGGTCGTTTCTTCCAAGGTCGAGCAGGATGCTCGCCCGAATAAGAGAGTCTATGCGATCACGAAGGAAGGAAACGCGGAACTCCTTCGCTATTTGAAGGACGACAGCGCGGCGGAGCTCGGCGTCGTTCGCAACCCGCTTTTGATGAAACTCTTTTTTTCTTCGATGGTGGACAGAGAGTATTCGATTCGTCTTTTGGAGAATTACCGCGAAGTTTGCGTAAAGGCGATGCAAGAGGTCAAAGAGCAGGTCGCGGAGATCGGCGAGATCGAAGAAACCGCGGCGAAACCCGCGTATTGGTTATACTCCACGAATTATTCGGTCGCGTACTATGAATTTCAAATCAAATGGATCGATGAAACGGTCGCTCGGATCCGTTCGTTGAAGTAAAAAGAACTTTTTTCGGCACAAACTATTACTATGACGGGTGAAAACAGAGAAAAGACGGTTTTGCGTCTTGGCGAATGGTACTTGACGGAGTATTCCGTTTATAAAACGGAAGAATTTTCGCTCGCCACAAAGCGCCTGACGCACGTCAACGAAACGCTGACCCTCCTTGCGTTCGCCGCCCTCAAAAAGGGGTTTCGCGAGGGCAGTTACGTGTTTTATCAAGGCAAAGTCAGCCTGTATGCCCGCCTGTATCCTTCGTTCCGCGGCTCCCTTGGGGCGGCGGTCGTTTTTTATCGTTTCGCGTCCTATCCCGTGACCGCGTCGGGCGATCGGCGCTTGGAAAACCTTTCGGAATTCCACGCCGAAAGCATTCCCGCTTGTTCGTTTCCGTCCGAAAAGGTCTATCGCGTTTTCGCGCTCGAAACCGATCTTCCGCTTCCGGACGAACGCCAACGCGCGCTCCTCGACATCGAGGATAAAAACGTGCTCGTGCAGGGCATTGCGGGGAGCGGAAAAACCAACCTTTGTATTGAAAAGATCATCTTCGCCGCGGCGTCCGGTTACGGCGGAAAGACCCTTTACACGACCTTTTCGAGAGGTTTGTTATTCGACGTAAAAAAGAAAGTGCTCGCCTATCTCGATGCGCTGAAAAAGCTTGTTTCTTCTATGGAAAAAGGAGAGATCGAGCTCGGCGCGGCGGAAAGCGTCGCGATGAAAGCGCTGCTCGGCGCGCCCGTTTCTTCCGTCGAAGAGGCGTTGCCCCAACTTAAACGTATGGTCGAATATCTCGAAGAAAAAGTGGATTATCTTTTGATCGAGGATATCTATCGCGCGGAGGAAGGGGAAACGGAGTTTTCGGGCGAAAGGGATTTCGCTTCTTTCTTAAAAGGGTTGAAGAACTATAACCTCCTGAATCGTTACAAAAAGATCACGCTTGCGGACGAAACGCTGTATAAGGAGATTTACGGTTTCCTGTTCGGAAAGAGCGAAAACGGCGGCTTGTCGCGCGAAGCGTACGCGGAGGCGAGAAAGGGCGCGTTCACGAAAGAGGAATGCTCGTTTATTTTCGATCTTGCCGCAGAGTATAAAAACTATTTGCTCTCGTCCGGAAAGACCGATCTGAACCTCGCGTCCGAGCGCCTTGCCGAACGGACGATCACGCCTTATTATTCGCTTGCGATCGTCGACGAGGTGCAGGATTTTACCGAAGTGCAACTCGGCTTTTTCCGAAAAGCGGCGATCAAACTCTTCTGCGTGGGCGATGCCTCGCAGATGGTCAATTCGGCGTACTTCTCGTTCGCGCGCCTTAAAGACATTTTGTATAAAAAGGACGTGACCGAGGTCAAAGAGCTGAAATACAACTATCGAAACAGCCGCGAGATCGCCGCCGTAGCGCACGCGCTCGCCGGCTTGAATCGCTCGATCTTCGGCGCGCACGGTTTCGTTTTGAACGCCGAAGCCGTTTCGTCGGAAGAGGGTGCGTTCGCCGTATGTTTCAAAACAGGCGCGATCCTATCCCTTTTGCAAAAGGAAAAAACGGATAACTTTACCATCGTCGTCGCAACGCGCGAAGAAAAGGAAAAACTGCGCGCGATCCTGCCCCAAAAAGAGATCCTGACCGTTTCGGAGATCAAGGGGTTGGAGCGCGATACGGTCGTTTTGTATAATGTGCTTTCAACGAACAAGGACAAATTCGCTCGCCTTGCGCGGACGGAGATCGACCGTAAAACGGCGGATGAAAACAGCGTCTATCGCTATTATTTCAACCTGTTTTACGTCGGCGTTTCGCGTGCGCGCAGGCACCTGTTCGTTGCGGAAGAGGGCGAAGTTCCGCTGTTCGGCGACTTCTTCAAAAAGAACTTTACGGAGATCACGGCGGAAGAGGCGGCGGCAAAGATCAAGAAGACGGTCGGTTCCACCCTCGTCGAACAAGAAGAGTATCTGCGCCGTGCCGAGGAATTCAAGAAACTCGGGCAATATGAGAACGCAATCGCGGCGGCGTCCGCTTTGATCAACGACGCGGAGCGCGAAAAAGAGCTCGCGGAGATCGAAGTTTGGCGCGATTTTATTTCCCGCGGCGACTATGCGGGCGGCGGACTCGCATTTTGGGAGAAAGGCTATATCGCGGAAGCGAAAGAGGCTTTCTCCGTCGGCGGTGAAACCGAGCTTTCCGACCTCGTTTCCGCGCTCGAAGAGGGCGGAGATCGAGAAAAACTCGATTATCGCGTATTGAATTATTATGACAAACTCAAAGACAGCGGCGCGGCGATGAAGGTGTTCGACGCCGTTTTGAAGAAGGACGCGCTTTCCCTCAAAGAAGCGCACGCAACGATCGCAAAAGCCTTTAAGGCGGAAAAGAAAAAGGAGAAGAAAGATGCAAGACGTTAAATCGCTTATCGACGCGTTTCGCGAATATCGCGACCTGCTGACCCCCGTTACGGAGAATCTCCGTGAATTCGCGGATACCTATGATTCTCTGAAAGGAGATATCGGAAGGCTTTCCGAGGCGTTCGAAGGGGACGTTACGGGCAACCTCGACCGCATTTACAAGACGTTGACCAAGGAAGCGGAAAAGGCGCAGAGCCTTTCGCACGAGATCGATGCCTTTCTCTCTCGCAGCGAAAAGTATCAAGCCGAGCTCGAAAAACTGTCGGCAACGGTCGAAAAACTCGACGGAACGATGACCGCGCTTTCCCGCCTCGAAGCGGAAGCCGAGGAGCAGATCGGCAAACTCGAAAGCACGCTCGACGAAAAGCGCAAGAGCTATAATCTGAAAGAGCTTGAACGCACGGTCGCGACCTATAATGCGGGCGTGACTAAGGTCGCGGAATTCATCAATAAGGACGTTGCCGCGTCGCTTTCGGATAATTCGGATAAACTGAATTCGATAAAAGATTCCTTTTTCGCCCTCGAAGAAGGCGTCAAAAAGGAGAATAAGAGTTTGGAAGAGCTTGCGGCGTCTTATGCGTCCACCTCCGATCTTTTGCGTAAGATCACCGAGGGCGAGCGGGTCAACGAAGAGTATATTTTCGATATCCTCGACAAGTGGGCGGCGGAACGCGGCGTGAAAAGGAAGAAATAATGGAAGAAGAAAAGGCGAGAAAACTGTTCGAATGCGTGAAAAAGGATGACGTCAAGTCCTTCGGCGAGCTTCAATGCTCCGAAGTTTTTTCCGCTGTGTTCGATCGTTTCCCGATCCTTTCTCTGTGCTACTTGTACGGTGCGAAAAGAATCGTAAAAACCTATCTCGACCCGATGCTGAAAGCGGTGGACGAAACGCAATGCGGTCGGATCCCGGAAGCGGACGAACGCTTTTCGAAAGCCGCGGGAAAAGCCGCGCGCTATTACCTTTCTGGAACGGTCCATCCCCTTGAAATGCTTGCGATCCTCGGCGAAACGAAGAAGCTAAAAAACCTTTATGAGATCTATCCGCGCGCCGAGAAGCATTTAAACGCGATCAACAAAATCTATTTTACCCGCCTCGGCGAAAACGTCGTCGTTAAAGGAAGCGAATTGATCCTTCCGACCGAGCCGATGTCCTTTTCGGAAAGAAAAAGATCGGAGATCGCCGCCGCGGTCCTGTTTTCGTTCGGAGTTTTGATTCTCTGCGTAGCGATCTTCGCTACGATGTTTTTCGGAACGGGTTCGACGGCGAACGCCTGCAAAGTCCGAAACGAGGGCGAGCTTGTCGCCGCGCTGAACGCGGACGTTTCCGTTCGTTTGGAACGGACGATCACGCTTTCATATTCGATCCCCGAAAGCAAAGCGAAGATCGACGGAAACGGAAACACGATCCGCTTGCGCGCGCCTCTGTTCGAAACCTTTTCGGGTGAGATCAGCGATTTGAATTTCTTCCTCGAAAAGGAGTATAAAGGCGGCGGCGTGATCGGGAAGAACGAAGGAAAGCTCTACGGCGTTGCGGTCGCAACGGACGAGATCACCCTCGAAAAGGTTTCGGAATATCAAGCCTTGCTCGCGGACGAGAACGAAGGATTGATCGATTCCTGTTACGTGATGAGCCAACTTTCTCTCGGCGGAACGGACGGCGGAAACTGTTATTTCGGCGCCGTTTGCGGAAAGAATTCCGGCACGATAAACGGGTGCCATTCGGAAGGAATTATGAATGCGGAAAACGCCGATCTCGCGGGCATCGTCGGTTGTAACGAAAAGGAAGGCACGGTATCGGACGCCTTCTCGAAAGCGTTATTGACGGAAACCTCTTCTTTGAAGAGTTGGAATCCGAACGTTGCCGGCATTTGCGTCGAAAACCAAGGAACGATCTTTCGAGCGGAAAACACCGGAAAGATAACCGCGATCTTATCGGCGCCCGCGCTCGAAGAAAACGATAGCAATATTACCGTTTCCTATGCGGCGGGCGTCGTCTGCGTGAATACGGGCGACGTCAATCAATGCACGAACAAAGGCGAGATCGTCGCTTCCGCTTCGAACGGGCACGCCTACGCAGGCGGGATCGTCGCGTTAAATGCGCTCGATTCCATGTATAATGCGGTCGGCGTGCTCGAAGAAAACGTGTCCGAAGGGAAGGTCACCGCGTCGAGCGAAGGGTATAACGCCTATGCGGCGGGCGTCGTCTGCGNNGAATACGGGCGACGTCAATCAATGCAGAAACAAGGACGAGATCGTCGCTTCCGCTTCCGAGGGACACGCCTACGCAGGCGGGATCGTTGCGGCAAACACGTTCGATTCGATGTATAATACGGGCGGCTCTCTCGAAGAAAACGTGTCAGAAGGGAAAGTTACCGCGTCGAGCGAAAACGCCTATGCGGGCGGGATCGCGGCGTACAATTCTCAAAGCTGCCATATTTCCGCTTGCCGTCAATCCGCCGAAGTGCGCGTGGAGAGCAAGAGCGACGACGTTTATTCTTTCGTCGGCGGCATCGTCGGCTACAACGCGGGCGGCGTTGAAAA
>DBVY01000035.1:3078-3671 GCA_002308575.1 Christensenella sp. UBA1252 | reverse complement strand
AGCGGCGCGATCATCGCGGAATACCGCTATCGAATGCTTGTCTCCAATACGATCTATACGGAATACGCGCTCGAAAAGCAAGCGAAGGACGAAGCGACGGAAGAAAGCATAAAGACCGAGATCGAAACCTACTATTTGCCGCTCTTGGATAAGGGCGCGACTGCTTATGAAGATNNTAAAGAAGATAAAGGAGCTGGACGAGTACCATGAATAATCGCAAGCGTGAAAAAACCTTATTTATCGTTCTTGCATCGATCGCGGCGGCGGCGGCTCTCTGTTTCCTGTCGATCGCGGCGATTTGTTTCGCGGGCTTGGAGAGCGGAAAGCATTTGCTGTCCGTCGGCGTCGTTTTGTGGTGCGGGATCGTTTCTTCCGCAATCCTTTTTTCGATCGGCGCGACCTTCTTGATCCGATTGTCGAAAAAATAAAGGTAACAAACAAAAGAAAGTGTTATAATAGAAAAGGCGTATGACGAAGATACTTTTGGACGAAAAAGATCTGTTCGAAAAGATCAAAAAGAATTATCCGAGCGCGCAAAGCGAGCTGATTCTTTCCGCGTTCGAATTCGCGAAATCGGCGCACGACGGGCAGCT
>DBVY01000035.1:0-3063 GCA_002308575.1 Christensenella sp. UBA1252 | reverse complement strand
GTGCATCCTTGCCACGTCGCGAACATTTTGATCGATCTCGGAATGGATGCGTCCTCCGTCGCCGCCGGGTTTTTACACGACGTGATCGAGGACACCTCGTTTACGCGGGAGGACGTCGTCGCCCGTTTCGGCGAAGAAGTCGCAACGCTCGTCGAAGGCGTGACCAAACTCAACAAACTCCAATTCAAGAGCAAAGAGCAGGCGCAGGCGGAAAACCTCAGAAAAATGCTTCTCGCGATGGCGAAGGACGTCCGCGTGATCATCATCAAATTCGCAGACCGCTTGCACAATATGCGCTCGCTTGCGTTTAAACCCGAGGACGCCCAAAAGGCGATTGCAAAGGAAACGATGGAGATCTACGCGCCCCTTGCCGCCCGCCTCGGAATGTCGCAGGTCAAGGGCGAGCTCGAAGATCTCGCGATGCGCTACTTGTACCCGAAAGAGTATTACGAGCTCGTAAACCTGATCGCTTCCAAAAAAGAGGAAAGGGAAAACTTCGTCGAATCCGTTTCGAAAGAATTGACCGCGAAGCTGGACGAAATGCATATCAAGTACGAGATCAACGGGCGCGCGAAACACTTTTACAGCATCTATCGCAAAATGCAGAGATTGAATTCCTCGATCGATCAGATCTACGATCTCGTTGCGATCCGTATCATCGTTGACACGGTCAAAGATTGCTATAACGTGCTCGGCGTCGTTCACTCGATGTGGACGCCGCTCCCCGGCCGCTTCAAAGACTATATCGCGATGCCCAAAGCAAATATGTATCAATCCTTGCACACGACGGTTTTGAATTCCTTCGGCGCGCCGTTTGAAGTGCAGATCCGAACCAAGGAAATGCACCGCCTCGCCGAGTACGGAATCGCGGCGCATTGGAAGTATAAGGACGGGCAGACCGATCATACGCTCGACGAAAAGATCAAATGGATCCGCGAAGTCATGGCGCTCCATGAGAGCGACGTCGAGGACAGCAAAGAGTACATCAACGCGCTGAAAACCGAAATGTTTAACGACGAGGTCTTCGTGTTTACGCCGCAGGGCGACGTCAAAAACCTTCCCGTCGGCTCGACCGTCGTCGATTTTGCGTACGCGATCCACTCGGACGTCGGCAACAAGTGTATCGGCGGCAAGATCAACATGAAGATCGTGCCCCTTTCGACCAAACTCAAAACGGGCGACATCGTCGAGATCACGACATCGCCGAACGCGAAACCTTCGCGCGATTGGCTCCGCTTCGTCGCTTCCTCGTCTACAAAAGCGAGGATCCGCCAATACTTTAAGCGCACCTTGCACGATGAAAACGTCCGCATCGGGCGGGATATGCTCGTCGCCGCTTGCAAGAGAGCGGGTTACAGCGCCAAAGAATTGATGGTGGACAGTTGGATCTACGAAACCGCCGAAAAGCAGTCTTTCTCGTGCGCGGACGACGTGCTTGCCGCCGTCGGATACGGCGAACTGAAAACCAAGCAGATCATCGATAAGCTCGTGCACCGCTATCAGCAAACCGTTCCGAAAGAGCAGCAAGTCAAAACGCAAACCGAAAAAAGACCGAAAGGCGAGAGCGGCGTTTTGATCGACGGCGAGGACGGAATGCAGGTGCATATGTGTAAGTGTTGCAATCCGCTCCCCGGCGACGATATCATCGGCTACGTAACGCGCGGCAGAGGAATCAACGTTCACCGCGCCGATTGTATCAACGTTTCGTCGCTCGAAAAGGATCGCCTGATCAAAGCCGAATGGAGCGGCGTCGCGGCGGGCAAATTCTCCGCGTCGCTGACCGTTTTCGCAACGAGCACGGCGGCGATCAACCAAGTCACCGAACTGTTTACCCAGCTCGGGATCGAGCTTTCCCAAATGAACGCCTGCGTCGATCGGGATAAGAACGTTAAGATCGACGTTACGATCGAGCTCGCGAACCGAGAGGAACTCACGAACGTCAAAAACAAACTCGCGGCGATCAAGACCGTGACGGACGTAAAGAGAGGATAAAATGATAACGATCAAACGAGTCGAAACCAAAAAAGACGCGCGCGCGTTCGTCAATTTCCCGCTGAAACTGTACGCGAAAAATCCCTACTACGCGCCTCTTTTTTACGCCGACGAAATCAAACTTTTAGATAAAAAGACGAATATCTATTCCGACTATACCGAGAGCGCTTTTTTCCTCGCGCTGAACGAGAAAAACAGGGTCGTCGGCAGGATCGGCGCGATCTTAAACCATGCGGATATCGAAAAGACGGGCGTCAAAAGCGTGCGCTTTACGCGGCTGGACGCGATCGACGATTTTGCGGTTTTCGAGGCGCTGTTCGCCGCCGTCGAGGACTATGCGAAAGGGAAGGACATCTTCCTCGTGCAGGGGCCGCTCGGCTATAACGACCTCGATAAAGAAGGTTTGTTGATCCAAGGCTTCGACCGCTTTGAAACCTACGGCGGCGTCTATAACTATCCCTATTATCAAAAGCATATCGAGGCGCTCGGTTACGAGAAAGCGTTCGATTGGATCGAGCGCAGGCTCAAAGTTCCGCCCGTGGTGGACGAGCGTTACGCCCGCACCGCCGAGCTCGTTCAAAAGAAGTTCGGCTTCCAAGAGCTTGTGCGCGACGATATGAAGACGAAGGAACTGTTCGACAAGTACGCGGACGATCTGTTCCGCTTGGTGGACGAAGCCTACGCGAAACTGCACGGCACCGTTCCCTTGACGGAAAACGCGAAAAAGTCTTTGCTGGACGGCTTGAAGATCATCGTCAAAGCGCGCTACCTGTCCTGCGTCGCCGATCGAAACGGAAATATGATCGCGTTCGGCTTGATGCTCCCCGCGATCTGGCACGCGCTGAATAAGAGCAAGGGCAAGCTGTTTCCGTTCGGGATCTTTTATTTCCTGCCCCTTCTTTTCAAAAAGACGACCGAGCTCGAAATGGCGCTGATCGCCGTCAAACCCGAATTCCAAAACAAGGGCGTGAACTCACTGCTGTTCACCGACCTGATTCCCTGCTTCAACGAGTACGGTTACAAGTATGCCGAGAGCAACCGCGAACTGGAACTCAACTCCAAGGTGCTCAA
>DBVY01000002.1:21667-33079 GCA_002308575.1 Christensenella sp. UBA1252 | reverse complement strand
AAACCCGCGAAGAAAAAAGTTTGTATTTTCTGCGTGGACAAAGTAACGGAAATCGATTATAAGGACGTGCAAAAGCTCAAAAAGTTCATCACCGAGAGCGGAAAGATCGCTCCCAGGCGTTCCACGGGCGTTTGCGCGAAGCACCAAAGACTTCTCGCGACCGCAATCAAACGCGCGAGAGTGATGGCGCTTTTGCCCGAGCCGGGTTCCGATAAAGAATAATTCGGAAGAAAAAGCGCAGGCGATCGAGTTTGCGCTTTTTTTATCCCGCATTTCGCGCTTCGGAAGAAGAGGCGCGCGCCGCTTTTACGCGGCTCTCTCGAAAGAGAGAAAGGAGAGATTATGGCTGAGATCGTACTCACCAAAGAGGGTTATAAGAAGTTAGAAGAAGAGCTCGATTTTTATATCAAGCATAAAAGGCCCGAGGCAGCCGAGAGGGTGAAACTCGCCCGCGAATTCGGCGACCTCAGCGAGAACGCGGAATACGACGCGGCGAAGGACGAGCAGGGCATCGTGGAAGGGCATATTCGCGAGCTCGAAGAAACGTTGAAGCTCGCGAAAGTCATCGACGGCGAAGCGATCGACACGACGGTCGTCAGCGTCGGTTGCTATGTAAAAGTGCACGATATCGAATACGACGAGATCGAAGAATTCAAGATCGTCGGCAGCGCGGAAGCGAATTACGCCGATCACAAGATCTCGAACGAATCCATTCTCGGCGCGGCGTTGATCGGGCATAAGAAGAACGAGATCGTGGACGTTAAAGCACCCGCGGGCGTAAGTCAATATAAGATCTTGAACATCCGCAAATAAGGAAAGCGCATTCGCGGAAAAGCGAATGCGCCTTTTTTCCGCCTGCAAGGAAAACCGCGGCGGACAGGAGCGATTATGGAAGAACAGAACACCTTGGAAAACGTACAGGAAGCAAAAAAAGTAAGAATGTCGAAGCTTGCCGCTCTCGTTGAGAAAGGCGAGGACCCGTTTACGATCGTTAAGTACGAAAAAACGCATTCGTCCGACGAGATCAAACAGGCGGCGGACGCGCTCGACGGGAAAGAAGTTTCGATCGCGGGCAGGCTCGTTTCCCGCCGCATTATGGGTAAAGCGAGTTTCGCGCATATTTTGGACGGAGAAGGAAAAATCCAAATTTACGTCAGAAGGGACGATATCGGCGAAGCCGAATATATGGCGTTTAAGCAGCTCGATATCGGCGATATCATCGGCGTAAAGGGTTTCGTGTTCCGCACGCAAACCGGCGAGATCAGCGTTCACGCGAAGGGCTACACCCTTCTTTCCAAATCCCTTTTGCCCCTTCCCGAGAAGTTCCACGGGCTGCAAGATACCGACTTGCGCTATCGTCAGCGTTACGTCGATCTGATCGCGAACCCCGAAGTTAAGGACGTTTTCATTAAGCGCAGCAAGATCATTTCCACGATCCGCGAAGTCTTGGACGGGAAGGGCTTTATCGAGGTCGAAACCCCCGTTTTGAACACCCTTGCCGGCGGCGCGAACGCTCGCCCGTTCATCACGCACCACAACACGCTCGATATCGATATGTATATGCGTATCGCAACGGAGCTTCATTTGAAGCGCTGTATCGTCGGCGGCTTCGAAAAGGTCTATGAGATCGGCAGACAGTTCCGCAACGAGGGTATGGACACCAAGCACAACCCCGAATTTACGACGATCGAGATCTACCAAGCTTATGTCGATTATCACGAGATGATGCGCATCACCGAAGAGCTTTACACCGCCGCGGCGATGAAAGTCGTCGGTTCGCTCGATATCAATTACCAAGGGCAAGACTTGCATTTGCAAACGCCGTGGGAAAGGCTGACGATGGTCGAAGCCGTCAAAAAGTATACGGGAATGGATTTCGACAACGATCCCCTTCCCGAACTGATCGCGCGCGGCAATAAAATGGGGCTCGATATGAAGGAAGATACCTCGTGGGGCAACGCGCTCTATAACGTCTTCGACGCGTTCGTCGAGGAGAAATTGACGGGTCCCGTCTTCATCACCGATTATCCGGTCGAGGTCAGCCCGCTCGCCAAGAGAAAGCCGTCCGATCCCCGTTTGACCGAACGCTTTGAGTTCTTTATCTGCTCGTCCGAGGGCGGAAACGCGTTCAGCGAGTTGAACGATCCGTTGGATCAAAGAAAGCGTTTCGAAGCGCAAATGGCGGCGAAAGCGCAGGGTGACGATGAAGCCCAACCCTACGACGAAGATTTCTGTACCGCTTTGGAGTACGGAATGCCGCCGACGGGCGGTCTCGGCATCGGGATCGACAGGATGGTGATGTTCCTGACGGATTCGAAGTCTATCCGTGATGTGTTGTTGTTCCCGACGATGAAGCCCTTGAAGTAGCGAGCGCGTATAGCGGCGTACTCGCTTGCTTTTGCGGCTTTGTATATTGCGCAACTGCTTCGTTTCTGACTTCGTCGCGAAATCACGTACGAGGAGTACGCTCAATCGCGTCGCCTCGTCGTGCCTCGCATTCGCATCAATCTCCAAAGCCGTATAAACCGGGATTATTAAGAATAAAAAAATCAAAAAAGGAGATTTTTTATGAAAAAGTATTTGGATTACATTGTTTTGGGTTGCTGTATTTTGTTTCCCGTGCTTGTGCTTCTGTTGATGCTTGCTCCGGGAACGTCCGTGACGCTTCTCGGCACGACGACGACCGCTTCGGTTTACGATTGCATCTCAAACGGCGATTCGACTTGCGTCGGGCTTGTATTCGCGTTGATCTTTACGATCCTTTCGCTTGTGATCGCGGTCGGTCTGTGCGCGATCAAAGTCTTTAAGATCAACTTCAAGTTCGGTTGGATCATTGCGTTTGTCGCGGCTCTTTTTGCTTTCATTGCCGGCATCTTGTTCTTCTGCATAAAAGGTCTTTTGGACGTTGCGGATTCCGAGCTGATCAAGATCGGCGCGGGCGCGATTATGAGCGGTATCTTCTCTTTGTTCGGCGCGTGTGCGTTTGGGTTCTACGGCGTCGTTTCGAAGAAATAAGCCCGATTCCCGAATAATCAAGACAAAAAAAGACGCGATGTTTCGCGTCTTTTTTCGTTGTCTTTCGGATCTTTTTACGCGTTTTCAAGGAGATCGAGCGCGAACTTCAAGCGTCGAACGGTTTCGTCCTTGCCGAGGAGTTCCGCCATTTCGGTCGCGCCGCCGGGGGTCGAGGCTCTTCCTGTGATCGCGATGCGGAAGGACCAAAGCATTTGTCCTTTCTTCATGCCCGCCGCTTCGGCTTCGCGGACGAGCAGGTCGTGCAGTTCGGTCATATCCCAAATTTGCATTTGTTCGATCGCGGGGAGCGCCTTTTCGATCGCCGTTTTTGCGAGCGCGGCGTTCGTCTTCATCTTTTGATGGTCGAAGAGGGAAAGGTCGAAGGGGCCGTACTCTTCGAGGAAGTCCACGAGCGAGGGGATCTCGGAAAGGATCTCCACGCGCGGGATCAGAAGGGGCGCTAAGAGTTCGTAATTATATTTGCCGCCGACCTTGGACGCGTCGAGGAAGGGTTTCGCCGCCTTGATGAACTCGGGCACGGTCATTTTCTTGATATAGTTCCCATTCAGCCAGCGAAGTTTCGCCTCGTCGAAGATCGCGGGAGAGATGCAGACGCCGTCCACCGAGAACAGGCGGATCAGTTCGTCCATCGAGAGCATTTCCTCGTTGTTCTTCGGGCTCCAACCGAGCAGGGCGATATAGTTGACGATCGCTTCGGGCAGATAACCTTTTTTGACGAAATCGTCGAAATTCGCGTCGCCGTAGCGCTTGCTGAGCTTGCGCTCCTTGTCCTTCATGATCGGGGGCAGGTGAATGTACTGCGGGCGCTCCCAGCCGAACGCGTCGTAGATCAAATTGTACTTCGGCGTGCTCGAAAGATATTCGTTGCCGCGGATCACGTGCGTGATGCCCATCAAATGGTCGTCCACGACGTTCGCGAAGTTATAGGTCGGCATGCCGTCGCTCTTCAAAAGCACCGCGTCTTCCATATCTTTGTAGGCGACGCTGATCTCGCCGTACACGAGGTCGGTGTAGGAGCTGACGCCGTCCGTTTCGGGAATGTTTTGGCGAACGACGTAGCTTTCGCCGCGCGCAAGGCGCGCTTCCACTTCCTCTTTGGAGAGGCGATAGCAGCGCTTGTCGTATTTGACCGTGCCGCCGTCCGTCATATCGCGCCCTTTGCAGAAGCAGTAATAGGCGCCGCCGCGGCGGATCAGTTCTTCCGCGTACTTTTTATAGATCGCTTTGCGTTCGCTCTGCACGTAACTGTCCGGCGAGGCTTCCTTTCCGGGGCCTTCGTCGTAATCGATGCCGGCTTGTTTCAACGTGTTGAAAATGACGTCCACCGCTCCTTCGACGTAACGTCCTTGATCGGTGTCCTCGATGCGGACGATGAATTTACCGCCGTTCGCTTTCGCAAACAGGTAGGCGTAAAGCGCGGTGCGCAGGTTTCCGATATGCATAAACCCCGTCGGACTCGGGGCAAATCTCGTGCGAACTTCCATAATTTCCTCCGTGTATACAAGTATAATCCAAAACGCTATCGAACGCAAACGAATTTATGTGGGGTAACGTGCGCGCGTGTTGACAGCCCTCGCCGAAAGGAAGTATAATAAAAAAAGGCAAGGAGGGAAAACTATGCTGGAAATCAATCATTTAACGAAAACGTACGGAACGAAAAAAGCGGTGGACGACGTTACGTTCAGCGTCGGCGCCGGCGAGATCTGCGCGTTTATCGGGCATAACGGCGCGGGCAAAACGACGACTTTGAAATGCGTGGCGGGGATCCTCGGGTTCGACGAAGGCGAGATCCTGATCGACGGCGATTCGATCGCGGCGGATCCGATCACGGCGAAACGCAAATTCGCGTATATTCCGGACAACCCCGATCTTTACGATTATATGACGGGTATGCAGTACCTGAATTTCATTGCGGACATCTTCGGCTTGACCAAAGAAGAGCGTACGGAGAACATTTTGAAGTACGCGCAAGATCTCGGACTCAGCGAAGAAGAGCTCGGCGGACAAGTCGGTTCGTACTCGCACGGTATGAAGCAAAAATTGGCGGTCATCTCCGCTTTGATTCACGAGCCGCGGCTGATCCTTTTGGACGAACCGTTCGTCGGATTGGATCCCAAAGCGAGTTTCGTTTTAAAAGAGATCATGCGCGATTTCTGCGCGAAAGGCGGCGCGATCCTTTTCTCCACGCATATCCTCGAAGTTGCGGAAAAGCTCTGCGACCGCGTTGCGATCATCAAGCAGGGCAAGCTCGTGACTTTCGGCAAGATGGACGAAGTAAAAGGCGATTCCTCCCTCGAAGATATCTTCCTCGAATTGGAGGCGTAAGATGCTGAAAGCGTTACTCAAAAAACAGCTGCTCGAAATCAACGCGCAGTTCTTTAAGGACAGAAAGACGGGTAAGGCGCGTACGCGCGCTTCCGCCGCCTTTTTTATCCTGATGTTCGGCGTGATGCTCCTCGGAATCGGCGTTATGTTTTTCTTCCTCGCGAAATCCATTCTTGCGACCGCGAGCGAAGAAATGCTCTTTTTGTACTATTTCGTGATGGGATTGATCGCAATCGCGATCGGCTTGCTCGGCAGCGTGTTCAACACCTATTTTACGGTGTTCGACGCGAAGGACAACGACCTTCTTTTGTCCCTGCCGATTCCTCCGAATAAGATCGTTTTCGTGCGCGTTTTATCGGTCGCGGCGATGGCGGCTTTGTATGAGTCCACCGCGCTGATCCCGACCTTCCTCGTGCGCGTGATCTTCCGCAAGGCGAGCGCGCTTTGCGTGATCAACACCTTTGTCTTGTTCTTTTTCGTGACGGCGTTCGTCGTCGCCTTGTCCCTTGCGCTCGGCTTCGTCGTCGCGGCGGTCGCCCGCAAAGTCAAAAAGAAATCGATGATCACGGTCGTCGTTTCGATCGTGATGCTCGTTTTGTATTACGTCGGCTATTTCAAAGCGCAACAGGGTATTATGCACCTGATGCAAATGACCGAAGTTCCGAAAGCGGTCAAGACTTGGATGTTCCTTTTCTACCATATGGGGCTCGCGGCGGAAGGAAGACCGATTTCGATGTTGATCTTCTCTTCGATCTCGGCGGGCGTTTGCCTGTTCGCGTATTTCCTGCTTGCGAAGAATTTTATTCGTTTCGCAACGAGCAAAAAGTCGGCGTCCGTCAAAGGAAAGAAGGGAAAGATCACGGCGTCCAAAGCAAGCTCCTCGCTGTTAAGGCGTGAGTTGAAGCGCTTCTCGTCCAGCCCGAATTACATTTTGAACTGCGCGTTCGGAACGTTGATGATGGTCGTGGCGGGCGTCTTCTTCTTTATCAAATGGTCGTCGCTCCGCACGCTTGCGGAAACCGTTTCGGTCTATCTGCCGCATAGCAACGGCTTGTTTATCGCTGCCATTCTCGTCTGTCTGTTGAGTTCGGGCAACGACCTGACCGCTCCGTCCGTAACTTTGGAAGGGAAGAACATTTGGATTCTTTTGTCCTTACCCGTTCGCACGGGGCAGATCTTTAAAGCGAAGATCCAAATGCATCTGCTTTTGACGGTTTTTCCCGCGCTGTTCGTTTCGGCGGCGGCTTTGTTCGCGATCGGCGCGAGCGCGCTGTCTTGGGTGTTTATGCTCCTGCTCGTTTGCGCGTTCATCCTGTTCGCGGCGGAATACGGCTTGGTTTTGAACCTGATCAAACCCTCTTTGAAGTGGACGAGCGAGATCGTTGCTTTGAAGCAATCGCCGAGCGTTTTGGTTTCCGTTTTTTCGGAGTATTTGATGATGATCGTGCTCGGCGGCTTGTATCTGCCGTTTGCGGGCAAATTGTGGGACGGCTTTTACGTTTTGATTCTCGCCGTTCTTTTCGCGGGGATCGACGTCGGCTTGTACTTCTGGCTGAAAAAGATCGGCGTTAAAAAATTCGAGGCGCTCGGTTGATCGAACGCAAACGGAGGAAATATGAATAAGATCGTGGAAGAATTAAAGAAGGTCGGCGTGTTTTACGTCGCGACGATCGACGGCGAAACGCCGCGCGTCCGCCCCTTTTCGAGCGTAACCGAATTCGAGGGGAACGCCTATCTTTGCTCGGGCAATTTCAAACCCTTTTACAAGCAAATAGCCGTAAATCCGCGCGTGGAACTCTGCGGAATGTATAAGGACGGAACCTCTTGGCTCCGCGTTACGGCGAAGCTCGAAGAGGACGACAGGGTCGAAGTGCAAGAGGCGATCCTCGCCGATCCGACCGGACCGAAAGGACTTTACACAGCGGGCGACGGGCGTTTCGTTACCTTTCGCTTAACCGAGATCCGCGCGGTCAAAAGCAGTTTCTTCGCGCCGCCCGAGGAGATTCGGTAATTTCTTTCGAACATACCGGAAACGAGTAAAAACGTGCTATTTCCCGTCCTCGGGGAATAGCATATTTTTATGAACGTCCTTTTCTTTTTGATGATTTTTTTGTCGATCGGCTTTATGCTGTTCATTCGCCCCGAACAGGCGATCGCCGCCGCGCTGGCGGGCGCGGAAAACGCCGTTACGCTTTCTTTCAAGATGCTCGCCGTGTACGCCTTATGGCTCGGCGTACTCGGGGTTATGCAAAAGAACGGCGTTACGAAGTTCGTTTCTCGCCTGTTTCGTCCTTTAACGAAAAAACTTTTCAAAGGGGAGAGAGAAGAAACCCGCGACTTGATCGCGCAAAACCTCGCGGCGAACTTTCTCGGCGTGGGCGGCGCGGCAACGCCGCTCGGGATCCGCGCGACCGCGTTGATGCAAGGGGAAAAAACGGTTGCGACCGATCACGCCGTTTTGTTTATCGTGTTGAACGCGTGCGGCGTGCAGTTGATCCCCGGAACGATCATCGCGCTTCGCACGAGCGCGGGCAGCGCTTCGCCGTCCGATATCTTTTTGCCAACCCTGATCTGTACGCTCGTTACGGCTTCGATCGGCGTTACGCTTTGCTTTTTGTTCCGCAAGAGGAAATGAGCGTTTACGTTCTTCCCGCCTTTATCGCGCTGAATTTTTTGATCGCCGCCGTGCGCCGCGTGCCCGTCTTCGACGCGTTTATCGAGGGCGCGAAAGGGGCGGTTCGCCTCGCCGCCGATATTTTTCCGTATCTTGCCGCCGTCCTGATCGCGGTGTCTTTGTTTCAATCGAGCGGACTCGCGTCCGCGCTGGCTGCTTTCGTTTCGCCCCTTTTTCGGATTTTGGGGATCCCGCCCGAACTGACCGAGCTTATCGTCGTTCGACCGATGAGCGGCTCGGGGTCACTCGCCCTTCTTTCGGACGTTTACGCGCGCTTCGGAGCGGACAGTTATCCGGCGCGCGCAGCGAGCGTGATCGTCGGCAGCAGCGAAACGGTGTTTTACGTCGCGGCGCTGTATGCGAGCGGAACGAAGATCAAAAAGTACGGCGGCGCGCTCCCGATCGCCCTTGCGGCAACCTTTTTCGGAACGGTCTTTTCCTGCCTGCTTTGCAGAGTTTTATAGTATATTATTTTGGGATGCGTCCAAACTATCGGTATCAAAAAAAGGAGGATAGTTTATGAAGTACTATCACACCGGAGAGAAGCCCGGAGACGGCGTTTACAGTTGCACGAACTGCGGCACGGACGTTACGGTCGGCAAGAACGACAAGATCCCGCCTTGCCCCAAATGCACGAACACGTCTTTTACCAAGGAGTGACGGAAGGCGCGGAATGCGCCTGCTACATAGCGCCGTCGATGCCGTCGCGGTGAAATCATTCCCAAGGCGATCGGTGAAGGGCTTTCTAAGAGGCAAATTTACGCAACGCTTTCTTCCCGCCGCGTCCAAACGGCGTTTTTCGGCGGATAATAATTTTCGCGGATCAACGTTTTCGTCGTTTTTCCATCGATCGTTCTTAAAAGATACAACCTGCTTTTGATCCCTTCCCGCCCGGGAGAAACGAGGACGGAATCTTCCGATATGGCGGAGGCGCCTTCCGTTACCGAGAAAAAGGGGATGCGCTCCGTCACTTCGCTTTGCAAGGCGAACGTTCCTTCTTTTTTCTCTCCGAACAGCGAGAACGTAACGCCGTTTCCTTCGATTTTCGAGGCGATATAAACGGGGTACGCCGTGTCGTTTACGAAAGTAAAATCGATCGCCGAAGAAACGGTGCAATCCCTCGAAAACGGAACGTAAGAAACGGGCGCGGAGTGCGCCGCCGCGCGCTCGATCGGAAGCCCCGAAAGCAGGGCGGCATTATAAAGGGTCGTGCTGATCTGGCAAACCCCGCCGCCGACTCCTTTTACGAATTCTCCGTTGATCACGATATTCGCTTCTCGGAACCCCCTTTCTTTCGTCCGCGCGCCAACCGTTTCGTTAAAGGAAAAGGTTTCGCCCGCTTCTACGATCGTTCCCGAGATCGCTTCGGCGGCAAGGCGGAGATTGTGGCGCCGGTTTTCTCCGGACGACGCGAAATAGGTCGTAAACCGGCCCATCTCCCGCGTTCTCGCTTTGAGGTCTGCGACCGTAATGTCCGGCGGGATCGCAGAGGAAAAGACGCGCGCCGTTCCTCCTTGATCCAACGCTTTCATAACGGCGCTTCCGATCTCATCGAGCGCGATCTCCCGTCCGGCGCGTTCCGCGTAATATAAAAATGGAACGGAAAGATCTTTGTTCCATTCGAGAGTGGCGGAAAGGGGGTCGATCCGCTTCTTTTCGCAAAGGGCGGCGAGATAATCCCCGAACCCTTTCGAAAGATAGTTTAAAGCCTCTTTTTCGTCATAACGCGCACGTAAATATTGATAAAAGGGGAAATAGCCGCCGTGCTTTTTCGCGCGGTGAGAGCGGATCGCGTCGATCCGTATCTCGCCTTGAAACACCGTTTCGCCGTCCGCTTCGATCTTGAGCGGCTTTCGAACGTACGGCGCGCTTGCGCCGCCGAAGAGGAGCGCAAGCAAAAGAAGGGCGCAAAATGCGAGCGGCGGTTTTTTCATTTTTGATGAGAAGGGGTTGGCGACGTGCTCCATAAAAGAGCGCCGATCCAACCGAGGATCGTGACGCCGAGCAAGGCGTTCAACAGAAGAATCGCCCATTTGTTTTCCCTTCCGTTTTTGAACGCGATGAACGTCGGAACGAAGTAAAGAAAGAGGGCGGCGAGCAAAAAAACGGCGAATAAAACGTACGACCAAATCTTCATAAGCGAAACCTCGGCGATAGTATGAAACGATCGCGAAAAAATATAAAAAAATTTTAGGGCAGGGATCGCGCTTTCAAAAAAAGTTAAAAATGCGGAAATTGTCGAACAAAGCGGAAATCGTTCGAAAGCGGGTCGCGTTCGTTTTGCGCACAAACCACAATATGTTGTGGGAAATAAATTAAAAAACCGCAATATTTTGTAATTTTTCTTATTGACAAAGGGGCGTTCGATTGATATACTAAACGGGAACGAAAAAAATGAAAAGCGGGTGAACCGCATGATGGAGGAGCTATGTTAAACGTAAAGAAAAGAGATGGTCAAATCGTGCCTTTCGATCTCTCGAAGATCAAGGTTGCGATCGAAAAAGCATTCGATTCGGTGAATCGCGCGCATACGGACGATATCATTGATTTAATCGCGCTGAAAGTTTGCGCGGATTTCCAAAACAAGGTCAAAGATAATTGCGTGACCGTCGAAGACATTCAGGACAGCGTCGAAGTCGTCTTGATCCAAGCCAGCTTCGTGGACGTTTCCAAGAGTTACATTCTTTACAGAAAGCAACACGAGAAAGTCCGTAACATGAAGTCCACTCTCGTGGATTACAAGTCTACGGTCAACAACTATTTGAAGATCAACGACTGGCGCGTGAAAGAGAACAGCACGGTGACCTATTCGGTCGGCGGCTTGATCCTCTCTAACAGCGGCGCGGTCACCGCGAACTATTGGCTCAGCGAGATCTATGACGACGAGATCGCGGACGCGCACCGCAACGCGGATATCCATATCCACGATCTTTCGATGCTGACCGGTTATTGCGCGGGTTGGAGCTTGAAGCAATTGATCCAAGAAGGCCTCGGCGGCGTTCCCGGTAAGATTACCTCCGCGCCCGCGGCGCACCTTTCCACGCTCTGCAACCAAATGGTCAACTTCCTCGGTATCATGCAAAACGAATGGGCGGGCGCGCAAGCGTTCTCTTCGTTCGATACCTATCTCGCGCCGTTCGTTAAGATCGACAATCTTTCCTATAAGGAAACCAAGCAATGTATTCAATCTTTTATTTACGGCGTAAACACCCCTTCCCGTTGGGGCACGCAATCCCCGTTTACGAACATTACGCTCGACTGGGTCGTTCCGAACGATATGGCGGAGCTGAACGCGATCGTGGGCGGCAAGGAAGTGGATTTCAAATATAAGGATTGCGAAAAGGAAATGGCGATGGTCAACAAAGCCTTCATCGAGA
>DBVY01000002.1:2267-21519 GCA_002308575.1 Christensenella sp. UBA1252 | reverse complement strand
GTCCGTTCGATGTGCTGCCGTTTGCGCCTCGACCTCAGAGAGCTTAGGAAAAAGTCCGGCGGCTTCTTCGGCAGCGGCGAGAGCACGGGCAGCGTCGGCGTCGTTACGATCAATATGCCGCGTATTGCCTATCTTTCCAAGGACGAGGACGAATTCTTCCGCAGATTGACCCGTTTGATGGACATTGCGGCGCGTTCGTTGAAAGTCAAGAGAAACGTTATCACGAAGCTCCTCGAAGAAGGTCTGTATCCCTACACGAAGCGCTATCTCGGAACGTTCTCGAATCACTTCTCGACGATCGGTCTTGTCGGTATGAACGAAGCCTGCCTGAACGCGAATTGGGTCAGAAAGGATCTTACGAACAAGGAAGCGCAGGAATTTACGAAGAAGACCTTGAACTTTATGAGGGAAAAGCTCTCCGATTACCAAGAGGAGTACGGCGATCTTTACAACCTCGAAGCGACGCCCGCGGAATCCACCGCGTATCGCCTCGCGAAACACGATAAGAAGAGATATCCCGATATCGTCACAGCCTCGGAAGGGGATGCGACGCCGTACTACACGAACAGCTCGCACCTGCCCGTCGGCTTTACGTCCGACATCTTCGACGCGTTGGATATTCAGGACGAACTCCAAACGCTTTATACGTCCGGCACGGTCTTCCACGCCTTCCTCGGTCAAAAACTCGATAATTGGCAGGCGGCGGCGAACCTCGTTCGCAAGATCGCGGAGAACTATAAGCTTCCGTATTACACGATGAGCCCGACCTATTCGATCTGCGCCGAGCACGGCTATCTCGCGGGCGAGCAGAGAAAGTGCCCCGTTTGCGGCAGATCCACCGAGGTTTACAGCCGTATCACCGGTTACTATCGCCCCGTTCAAAACTGGAACGACGGCAAGGTCGAAGAGTTCAAGATGCGTAAGACCTACGATATCGCGGGTTCCGTCTTTAAGGGCGGCGACGTAGAGAAGACGGACAGCGCCGTCGTAAAAGAAGCGCAAACCGCGGCGGCGGAAGGAATGCTCCTCTTTACGACCAAGACCTGCCCGAACTGCAAAATGAGCAAAATGATGCTCGATAAAGCGGGCATTCCGTACACCCCGATCGACGCGGAAGATAACAAAGATCAAACCGTGCAAATGGGTGTCAGAAAGGCGCCGACCCTCCTCGTTCCGAACGCGGCGGGCGGCTACGACAGATTCGAAAACGCGAGCGAGATCAAAGGCTTTATCGAAGGTGTGAGAAAATAATGAAGTACGATATCATTATCATAGGCGCGGGTCCCGCCGGAATGAGCGCGGCGACCTACGCGCTTCGTGCGGGGAAAAGCGTGCTTGTGATCGAGGCGGAAACGATCGGCGGACAGATGTCCAATTCTCCGCGCATCGAGAATTTCCCGACCGTCAAAGCGTCGAGCGGCAGCGACCTTGCGGATAAGATGTTCGAGCAAATGACCGATTTCGGCGCGGAACTCGAACTCGATCGCGTTTCGGACGTCATCAAAAGAGGCGAGGGCGATTTCCTCGTGCAATGCGAATACAATGCGTTCAACGCAAAAGCCGTGATCTGGGCGACAGGCGCGAAACATCGCCATATCGGCGTTGAGGGCGAGGAAGAATTGATCGGCAAGGGCGTTTCCTATTGCGCGCTTTGCGACGGCGCGTTCTTTACGGGCGAGGACGTCGTTATGATCGGCGACGCGAACACCGCGCTTTCCTACACGATGTTTCTTTCGAACTGCTGTCACCACGTCTATATCTGCACGCTGTTCGATCGTTTCTTCGGCGAAAAGGCAATGGTGGACGCGGTGCTTGCGCGCGAAAACGTTTCTTACGAGCATAACCTTTCCCTGCAAAAGTTCTTGAAAAACGAAAAGGGCGAACTCGCGGGTTTGGTGTTTGAAAACACGCAGGACAAGAGCCTTCGCGAGTACAAGGTCAGAGGGTGCTTTATTGCGGTCGGGCAAGTTCCGAACAACGATGCGATCAAGAACCTCGTGGACCTCGATAAGGGAGGCTACGTAATCGCCGGCGAGGACACGGCTACGAAGACGGCGGGCTTGTTCGTTGCGGGCGATTGTAGATCCAAAAGGATCCGACAGGTCACGACGGCTTGCGCGGACGGTTCGGTCGCCGCGATCGCAGCGGCAAGTTACATCGACGCCTTAAAATAAAAGCGGAAAAGGGCGGTATCCGCCCTTTTATTTTTTTGGATTTCGGAGTAAGAGTATGAAGATCTGCGGAATGGAAAAATTTTCGATGGTGGACTTTGACGGTTACATTGCCTGCACGGTGTTTACGCCGGGCTGTAATTTTCGCTGTCCGTTTTGCCACAACGCCGCCCTCGTGACGGGGGAAGCGGCGGAGATCCCCGAAAGCGAGGTCTTCGATTATCTGAATAAACGCAAAGGCTTGGTGGACGCGGTCTGCATCACGGGCGGCGAACCCACCCTGCAACCCGATTTAAAGGATTTTATCGTGCGCGTGCGCGCGCTCGGTTATAAGGTTAAGCTCGATTCCAACGGAACGAACCCCGCCGTACTCGAAGAGTTGATCGGCGAAGGTCTGTTGGATTACGTCGCAATGGATATCAAGAGCGATTTCGAAACCTACGGCGACGTGATCGGCGTGCAAAACGCCGCTTTGCTCGATCGCGTCAAAAAGAGCGTCGAGATCTTAAAATCCTCGTCGATCGACTTCGAATTCCGAACGACGGCGATCAAAGAATTCCACAGCGAAAAGAACTTCGCGGCGATCGCGGAGATCGTCCGCGGCGCGAAAAAGTTTTTCATTCAAAAATTCAAAGACGGAGAGAACAATTTGACGCAGGGGCTCCACGAACTCCCCGAAGAGGATGCGAAAAAATTCCTTGCGGAAGTGCAAAAGACCGTGCCTCAAACGGGGCTTCGCGGGTATTGAAACAAGTACGTGATCGTGCTCCGCTCCCTCCCGTTTAATCATCCCGAATTCGTCGGTGACCGTTGCTTTTTTTCATAGAATATACTATAATCGAATTGATAAGAACGATCGCGTGCGCGATGGTTTTGTCAAAATTATTCATCGAGCGAAAGAATGTTAACCAACTTACGCAAGAAAATTATACAATCGGTTTTTGCAGTGCTTCCCGTAATGGCGGTGGTTCTGATTATTTATTTTACCCCTCTCGTCCGTTTGACCCGAACCGAACTCGTCGCCTTTTTGATTTGCTCGGTCGTTTTGATAATAGGTATTTCGTTGTTTAATTTAGGCGCCGATCTCGCTATGATGAGTATCGGCGAATCAATGGGTTCGAGCCTTACCAAGCAAAAATCGCCCTATCTTTTGCTGACGTTTGCTCTTGTGATGGGTGTTTTGGTCACAATTGCCGAGCCGGATCTCTCGGTTTTAGTCGAGCAAGTCAAGTCCGTCACCAACGGGGATTTACTTCTTGTCGGAGTCGGCGGAGGCGTCGGTTTTTTCTTGTTTTTGGGAATGATTAAAATATTGTTTAAGAAAGATATCGCACCCATTCTGTTGTTTTTCTATTTTTTGCTTTTCGCAGTTGCCGCACTCTTGATCGAAACCGATCACGGCGCGTTTTTACCGATGGCTTTTGACTCGGGCGGAGTCACGACGGGTCCTATCACCGTACCGTTTATAATGGCTTTGGGCATAGGCGTCGCGTCTACCGTCGGCGGTAAAAACAGCGGCGCAAACAGTTTCGGTCTGATTGCTTTATGCTCGGTAGGTCCGGTTGCCGCCGTACTCCTTTTGTCTTTAGCCGCCAAGGGAACGATTCATTATGCAATGCCCGACTATTCGGTTATGGCGCATCTTGGCGGCGCTTTTGGTAAGACGATCTTCAACGTGATTCTCAACGTAATCAAATCGCTGTCGCTTATCGTAATATTCTTTATTATTTTGCAACTGACTGTAATGCATTTACCTCGTAAAAAAGTCAATCAAATAACGATAGGTATTCTATATACTTTCGCAGGTATGGTGCTTTTCTTAGCCGCGGTCGAGATCGGTTTTATGCCGATCGGTCACAAGATCGGCGTTGCTTTGGCTGAGAATAAATGGATTATGGTTGGATTCGGCGTGCTGTTGGGAATGGTTGTCGTACTCGCCGAGCCCGCCGTACACGTATTAAATAAAGAAGTCGAAGTTACGACGGGAGGCACGGTTTCCAAACGCAGTATGATGATTGCGCTCTCTATAGGCGTGGGTATATCTATCGGGCTTAGCGTGATAAGAATCATATACGGATTCTCGATACTCTATTATCTCATACCCGGGTATATCATATCCTTGGGCTTGAGCTTTTTCGTGCCCAAAATTTATACGGCGATCGCGTTTGACGCCGGCGGCGTTGCATCGGGACCGTTGACGTCCGGCTTTATTCTCCCGATGATCATAGGGGTCAGTGTTGCATTAAGAGGGGAGCAATCGGTTTTGGAATACGGGTTTGGCGTCGTCGCTCTTGTAGCGATGACTCCTTTGATCACGATTCAAATTCTCGGGTTCCGCGCAGTCGCCATGTCTTTAGTCAGACAACGCATTGCGCTGAAACGTATCTACGACGCCGACGACGAACAAATAATCGAATTTATGTAATATGAAAAAGAAGCAACAAGATCAAAACGTTCATACGAATAAAAAGCTCGACTTCAATAAATTATCGGTTCTCTTTACGGTTGTTAATCGTAACAAAGCCGATTATTATATGGATCTTATCCAATCATTCAGAGTCAATATGCAGTTGGGGTTGCTCGCTCACGGCACCGCAAGCCGCGCGACTATGGAAATCTTAGGTTTGGCGAACACCGAAAAAACGGTCATCGTGAGCGTCGTTCGCAACGATCAAATACAATATATACTCGATGAATTGGAACAAAAATTTGACACGATAAAAGAGGGCAAAGGCATAGCGTATACCGTGCCTATGTCCGCGCTCATCAGCGTAGCCGCATTTGGTTTTTTGAGTGATAATCGAAATAAATAGGAGCGAATATGGAGCACGAACACGAATTGATTATATGTATCGTCAACGAAGGATTTTCCGAAAATGCGATGGAAGCCGCAAAATCGGTGGGCGCAAAAGGCGGTACCGTTATAAATGCGAAAGGCACGGCGAATAAGGACGCCGAACGATATTTTAACATTGTCATTCAACCGAATAAAGAATTGATCATGATTTTGGTCCATACAAAAATCCGCGATAAAGTGCTTCACGCATTATATGAAAAAGTGGGATTGGCAACCGAAGGCAGGGGCATTGCCTTTTCGTTGCCCGTCGATCATACCGCGGGATTGAATAAAAAAGCAGCCGTCGTTCCTCGCGTCGAGCAGCAAGCCGATCATAAAGAAAACGAGATTCAAGAGAAAGAAACAGGCGGCGATTCGCTTTCGGATAAACCGCACGATTCTCCTCAATAAAGCACAAAAGCGTGATTTGATATCACGCTTTTTCATAATCGTTTGATTTTATCGAAAAATCTCGATAAAACTTCCGATACTTGCCGCTTTTTTGACGGTCGGAAGAATGTTTTGAGCGACGCCTGTTATTGCAATTCTTTGATGATTTGAAGTGCGACCTTTAAGCCGTCCATCGCCGCGCTCATAATGCCGCCCGCGTAGCCGCAACCCTCGCCGCAGGGATAGACGAGAGGGTGAGAAACGCTTTTATAGTCCTCGCCGCGCAGTACGCGAACGGGGGAAGAACTGCGCGTTTCCACGCCCGTCAAAAGGTTATCCGACGCGGAAAACCCTTTGATCCTTCCGTCGAAAACGGGCAGGGCGAGGCGGATCGCTTCCGAAATGCGCGAAGGCAGGATCTCGTTTAAATCGCAGGGCGAAACGCCGGGCATATAGGTCGGCGATACTTCGCCGTCCAAACTTCCCTTTTGTTTTTTCATAAAATCCGCAACGCGCTGGCAGGGCGCTTTGAAACCTCCGCCCGCCGCAAGAAACGCCTTTTGTTCGAGCGCGCGTTGATAGCTTACGCCCGATAAGAGTTTGGTTCCGTAATCCTCTTCGCTGACGCCGACGAGGATCGCGGCGTTCGCGTTCTTTCCGTTGCGCGCGTGAAAGCTCATGCCGTTCGTAACGACGCCGCCTTTCTCGGACGATGCGCAAACGACGTAGCCGCCGGGGCACATGCAAAAGCTGTATGCGCCGCCCGCTTTCGTGTGTTCCCAAACCTTGTAATCGGCGGGCGGGAGCAGGGGATCGCCCGTTCTGCCGAACATCGCGAGGTCGATCGTCTTTTGGAGTTGCTCGATGCGAACGCCGACCGAGAACGGTTTGTTTTCCATCAAAAAGCCGCGCGCCGAAAGCGTTTCGTAGGTGTCTCGCGCGCTGTGCCCGATCGCGAGGATCAAGCGGTCGGTTTCGTAGGTTTTGTCTGCTTTTACGCGGAGTCTTCCGTTCCCTTCTTCGAGGTCGGTCATTTGGGCGGAGAAACGGATCTCACCGCCGAGGCTCTCGATCTTTTTTCGGAGCGTAACGACCGCTTCCCGCAATCGATCCGTTCCGATATGGGGCTTCGCGAGATATTCGATCTCCTCGGGCGCTCCGCAGGAAACGAAGGTTTTGAGCACGAACGCGGATAGTTCTTTGTCTTTTACGCCGCTGTTCAGTTTTCCGTCCGAAAAGGCGCCCGCGCCGCCTTCGCCGTATTCGGCGTTTGCGTTTTTCGAAAGGACTCCGTTCTTCCATAAACCGTCTACGCCTTTTACGCGCTCTTCGATCGGCAGTCCGCGTTCGAGGACGAGGGGCTTTAATCCCGCAAGCGCAAGCGCGTAGGAAGCGAAGATACCGGCAGGGCCGAACCCGATAACGATCGGGCGCATTCCCGTTTCGGAGGCTTTCGGGATCACGAGTTCGGGGCGCGTTTCTTCCTTTTCGCCGATCAAAACGCTGTAAACCTTTTTGATGTCGTTCTTTTTCCGCGCGTCGATCGATTCTTTGGTAATCGAAAAAGTGCGGACGCGGCGAACGTCCAGCTTCGCCTTTTTCGCGGCGGCTTTTTTGATCGCGTCTTTGTCCGCGCCTAACGGAAGAATGATGTTTTGGATCTCAGGCATAATGAAAAGAGCCCGAATTCATCGGGCTTCGAAAAGCGGTTTGACCGCGAGATAGACGTTTTCCGCGGCGAGGTCGAGGGGCGCCGTATTGTCGATGACGGTGACCTTTTCGTCCGGAAACGCTTCAAACGCCGCGAAATAATTTTCGCGCACGCGTTTTAAGACCTCGAGTTTTTCATAGCGCTCTTTTTCGGAGCGTTTTTCGATGCGGGAGAGAAAGCTCTCGGGCGGAATATCCATAAAGAGGGTCAAATCGGGGCGCAGGAGCGCGCGGGGAAGGGCGTTGATCGCCTTGACCCAATCCAACGGCGCGTACGAACCGTTATAGGCGAACGAAGAAAAATAATAGCGGTCGCAAAGGACGGTTTCTCCCTTTTCGAGGTGAGAAAGGATGCCGTCCGTCGGGTTTTTGATATGATCCAATCGATCGGTCATAAAAAGCCCGGCGATCGCTTCTTCGGAGAGCTCGATCTCTCTTTTCAAACAGCGGCGCAAGAGTTTGCCCGCTTCGCCTTCGGAGGGTTCCGCGGTCATAAAGACCCGCTCGCCCATCTCTTCCAGCCTCTTTTTAAGAAGGGCGGCATGCGTCGTTTTGCCGCTGCCGTCTATCCCTTCGAAAACGATAAATTTTCCGCGTTTCATCGATCAGTTGTCGTACTTTCCTTGCTTAACTTCGATGATCAGCGCGCCGAGCTCACGGGCGGCTTTTTCGCTTTCCTTGCCCGGTTTCGCGATCATATATTTGAAAACTTTGCCTTTGCGTTCGCGCTTTGCCTGCACCGCGCTTTTGTATTCGAGGAAGGGCGTTTCCATACGCGCATACACGTAGAAATAGAAAGACGTCTTGATCGAATGGAACAAGATCGGCAATCCGATCAGGAGCGAAATGCCTCCGCACGGATAGAAGATATAGGCGAACCAACTCTTATAGTTTTCTCCCGTAACGTAGGGGATTGAAACGGAATCCTTGATAAAGGGAAGGGCGATCATCAGCGCTCCGAGTCCGATAAAGATCAAACCGAGCAGGAAACGAATGAAATAAAACCTCGTGAAATTGCTGAATTTGATGCCGGACACCTGCTCGATGCCGAGCTCGGAGCGTTCGCCCGCGTTGATCAAAAGACGCTTGTTCGTCAAGCAGATCGTTCCGTCGCCCGATTTGGAAGAGAGGCAACGATACGAACGAACGACGTTTTCGCCTTTCGCGATCACGAAGCCGGGAACGACGTCGTTTTCCGAAAGCAGGATATCGTTGTTGAGTTTATATTTTCTGCGAAGCTTTTGTTCCGCTCTCGAATAGGTCTTTTCGGGTTCTTCGAAGAAATTGTCGTCGAGAATGGGCGCTTCGGGTTTTTCCTTTTTCGCTTTCGCCTTCGGCGCTTCTGCCTTCGTTTCTTCGGCGCTTACGGCGGCAACGACGGCTACGGAATCGGATTTATTCTTTTTCTTATCCGCTTTCGCTTGCTTTTTCGCGGCGGTTTCCTCTTCCTTTTGGCGTTTCTTTTCTTCCGCCTCGTATTCCTTTTGGCGCTTTTTTTCTTCTTCCTCCGCGCGTCTGGCGGCGGCAATGCGCGCTTTCTCTTCTTGGCGCTGTTTCTTTAAATCATCGAGAGAGAACCCGACCGGGATAATGTCTTCAAATAAGGGTTGCGGCGCGCCGTACTCTCTCGGCGGCTCTTCCTCTTGCGGGGGCGCCGAGATCGGCGCAGGCGTTTCGGGAACCGGTTCCGGTTCGGTGGCGGCGATGGGTTCTTCCACCGGCACTTCTTCGGGGGTCGGTTCGGGATCTACGAGTTCGAGCGGGGCGTCCGCAGACTCCGTCGGGATTTCTTCCGCGGCGGGTGCTTCCGCTTCTTCGATCGGGGCTGCTTCTTCGGGCGCGGCGATTTTTTCCGCCGGCACATCAAACTCCTCTTCGGGCATGGTTTCTTCCGCCGCTTCTTCGAAGGCGTTTTCCGGATCTAAAGAATAATCGACGTTCTCTTCGGTTTTCCGAGTCGGAAAATATCCAAAGGGTTGTTGCCTTTCTTTCGGTTCTTTTTTGCGCATATCAAACCTCACTTTTACGACGGATCGTATATTTTATTATAACATACTTTATTCATATTGCAACAATAAGTTATGACTTTACGCAAAACATTGACTTTGCAAGTCTTTAAACTTATAATTTATAGTAACGAAACGGCGAGGTAGTTTATGAAAATCAGTGAAGTAATCCGAAAAAAAGGAAACACGCTTTCTTTTGAGATCTTTCCCCCGAAAGGAGAGTTCGATGTATCCGTCGTTCGTGCGCTTCTTTCCGAATTGTCGCCGTTGAAACCTTCCTACGTCAGCGTAACTTACAGCGCGGGCGGTTCCAAAAACGACGCGCTGACCGAAGAGATCGCGCATATGGCGCAGAGCGATTACCATATGCCGTCGTGTTGCCACGTAACGGTTATAAACAGCGAAAAGCGCGACGTAAAAAGGGTCGTGGATTCCTTTGCGGCGCGCGGGATCGAGAACGTGCTCGCGCTTCGCGGCGACCGGATCGAGGAGATCGACGTGAAGGACGGCTATTTGCACCCGACCGAGATCATCCCGTATCTTCGGGAAAAAGGGTTTTGCGTCGGCGCGAGCTGTTATCCAGAAGGGCATCCGTCTTCGCCCACTCTCGACGAAGATATCAAGTATATGAAAAGGAAAGAGGAGCTCGGCGCTTCCTATTTCGTGTCGCAACTTTGCTTTGATAACCGCCGTTTCAAAGAGTTTTTCGACCGTGTGGAAAAGGCGAATATCCTTTCCCCCGTCTGCGCGGGCATTATGCCGATCATGAGCAAGGCGCAGGTCAACCGAATGATCTATATGTGCGCGGTTTCGCTGCCCGGCGAGATCATTCGCATTTTGAACCGCTATGAATTCGATAAGGAAGGGCTTCTTTCCGCAGGGCTCGATTATGCGGCGAAACAGGTCGCGGAATTGTTCGATATGGGTGTGGACGATATCCATTTTTACACGATGAACCGTCCCGAGGTCGCGAAAGGTCTTGTTGAGAGATTGAACGCGCTCGGCTATTTGAAATGATGGATAAAGCGCGCGTTTTGAAAGCCGCTTGCGCTTCCCTCGGCGCGAGGGAGAGCGATCCGTTGTCCGAAAAACTGATGGAAAAGGTGTACGACGAAAACGCTTCTGTCTTTTGCCCGAGATCTCTTTGCGCCCTGTTTCCGATCAAATCGAGAGAGGACGGCGTGCGCTTCGAAGGCGCGGACGTAGTGCTCGCGGGCGAAAGCATAAAAAAGCATTTGGCGGGCGCTTCGCATGGCTTGTTTCAGGCGTTTACGCTCGGCGCCTCCCTCGATAAAAGGATCAAGGAGCTGTCGATCGCGCGCCCCTCGGAAAGCGTTGCGTTGAACGCGATCGCAAGCGTTCTCGCGGAGCTTGCGGCGGACGAACTGTTGCAAAAGGAAAGAGAGGCGCTCAAAGAGAGAGGACTCGAAACGAATTTTCGGTTTTGCCCCGGCTACGGAGATTTGCCGCTCGGCGCGAACGAAGCGATCGCGCGCGCTCTGAACGCGGCGAAAAAGATCGGTCTTTCCGTAACGGAAGGCGGGCTTTTGTTGCCGAGGAAAAGTATCGTCGGCGTTTGCGGCGCATTTTGAACGAAATCGGGAGAAAGATATGAATGAATTTTTGATTTTCGACGGCGCGATGGGAACGATGTTGCAGGAGAGAGGGCTCAAAGCGGGCGCTTTCCCCGAACTTTATAACGTTACCCACCCCGAGATCGTTTCCGCGATCCACGAAGCGTACGTCAAAGCCGGCGCGGACGTCGTTACCGCGAATACGTTCGGCGCGAACCCCTTCAAAATGAAGGGCGTGGACGTCGAAGAGGTCATTAAGCGCGGCGTTGCGCTCGCGAAAGCGTCGGGCGCGAAAAAGGTCGCGCTGGACGTTTCTTCCCACGGCGCTCTTTTGGAGCCGAACGGAACGTTGTCCTTCGACGAAGCCTACGAGAACTATAAAAAAATCATGATCTGGGGCGCGGAAGCGGGCGCGGATCTCGTTTTGATCGAAACGATGAGCGACCTTTTGGAAGCGAAATGCGCGCTCCTCGCCGCAAAAGAAAACACCGACCTTCCCGTCTACGTAACGATGACCTATATGGAGGACGGCAGGACTTTTCTCGGAACCGACCCCGTGACCGCAACGATCACGCTGTGCGCTTTGCACGCGGACGCCGTCGGTATCAACTGTTCGCTCGGCGCCAAGGATATGCTTCCGATCGTGAAAAAGGTCTGCGAGTACGCGACTTGCCCCGTGATCGTGCAACCGAACGCGGGTCTGCCGCGCGTCGAAAACGGAAAAACCGTCTACGACGACACGCCGTCTTCCTTTGCCGACGCGATGAAAGAAATCGCAAAAGCGGGCGTTTCGATTCTCGGCGGTTGTTGCGGAACGTCGCCCGCCTTTATCTCCGCATTGAAAGAGGCGCTGAAAGGGATGCGCCCCGTTGCCCGCTTTGTCAAAGAGGTGACCGCCGCTACGAGTGCGACCAAGACCGTGATCCTCGACGAAGGCGTCAAGATCATCGGCGAACGGTTGAACCCGACCGGCAAGAAAAAGCTCAAAGCCGCTTTGATCGAAGGGGATATGGATTATCTCCTGCGCGAAGCGATCGACCAAGAGAGAGCGGGCGCGGATATTTTGGACGTAAACGTCGGTTTGCCCGAGCTCGACGAAAAAAAGGTTTTAACCAAAGTCGTCAAGGAGCTCCAAGGCACGATCGATCTGCCGCTTCAACTCGATTCTTCTTCGAAAGAGGCGCTCGAAGCCGCTTGTCGCGTGTATGCGGGTAAGCCGATCATCAATTCGGTCAACCTCAAAAAGGAGAGCGTCGAACAGATCGCGCCGATCGCGAAAAAGTACGGCGCGGCGCTCGTCGGTCTTTGCCTCGGCGACACGATGCCGAAGACGCACGAAGAGCGTTTCGCGTTCGCGGAGAAACTCGTTTCCGCTCTGACGGCGCAGGGAATTCCCAAGAAAGACGTTTTGATCGACTGCTTGGTCATGACGATCGCAACGGACGAAACGCAGGCGGAAGAAACCGCGCTCGCCGTGGAAAAGGTTACGAAAGAGCTCGGCGTAAAGACGGTGCTCGGCGTCAGCAACATCAGTTTCGGAATGCCGGACAGAGCCAAGATCAACGCGGCGTTTTTGTCGCGCTGTCTGCATGCGGGGCTTTCCGCGCCGATCTTAAACCCCCTCGTTTCGGACTATGCCGAAGCGCTTGCGGGCAAGTTGATCTCGCTCGATACTTCGTCCTACTTTACGTTTGACAAAGAGGGCGCCGAAGGGATCCGCGGTATGATCTTTTGCGGCGTCGTGGGCGGCGTTGAAAACGCGGTCAAAGAGGCGCTGAAAACGCGCGCGCCGCTCGACGTGATCAACGAAGAGTTTATCCCCGCGCTGAACGATATCGGCGCGAAGTTTGAAAAAGGCGAAGTGTTTTTGCCCCGTTTGATCGCCGCGGCGGAAGTCGTGAAAAAGGGAATGGAAGTCATGCGGCGCGAGGAAGAGGACAACGCTTCGCCCGACGTGATCCTCGCCACGGTCAAAGGCGATATCCACGATATCGGAAAGAATATCGTCAAAATGCTCCTGCAAAGTTACGGGTTCAAAGTCCTCGATCTCGGAAAGGACGTGCCCGAAGAAGAGGTCGTTGCGGCGTGGCAAAAAACGCATGCGCCCCTCGTTGGATTATCCGCCTTGATGACGACGACCGTGCCCTCGATGAAGCGCACGATCGAAGCGTTAAAAGCGGCGGGTTCTACCGCGCGCGTGGCGGTCGGCGGCGCCGTCTTGACGAAGGAGTACGCGGCGGAAGTCGGCGCGGATTATTACGGAAAGGACGCTTTGGAAACGGTCAAGATCGCGCAGGAAGTCATTCGAAAATAAGACAAAAAGATAAAAGAAAGAAAAAAGATCCGACAACCGGTTGTCGGATCTTTTTTAACGAATGAATTTTTAATCAGACTCTTACGCCGACGTAAAGCAGGCTTAAAGCGAGCAGGAATTGCGCGCCGTAATAGAGCGCGTGATCGATCACGATGATGATCTTGCTTTCGTTCCCGTCGAAATAGATCAAACCGAGGAACATATCGGAAGCGAGGAACATCACGGAGCTGACGAGCAGCAGAACGATCGAGAGGTTAAAGCTCGTTAACACGCCCGCCGTCGCGGAACACGCGATAAAGAACGCGAGCAGGAAGACGTAAATGATCGTGGGGATCAAGAACTTTCCGAAATCCAATTTCATCAAGAACATGCCCGCTCCGAAGACGGAGGCTGCGCCGCCGACCGCGATCAAAATCGTCCAAGGAGTAAAACCGTAAAAGATCGAAACCGCAATGATGTAGAGAATATGTCCCGCGCTGAAAACGATCATTCCGATATAGGTATAGAGATCGCTGTGGCGCACGTTCGTTTCGAGATAGGTGATTTTGAGATCGAGGAATACGTCGCCGACCAAGTCGCAAACGAGTCCCATTACGATCAAACCCATAAACGCGGTCTTCTTGAAAGAAGCGGCGCCCGTCAGATTATAGTTGCCGACGATCGCGGCGATCGCCGTCGCCACGAAGAGAAGACTGGTCAGCGTTTTGAGCGCCGTGGGAAGGACGCCCCCGTCTTTATCGCGGAAGAGCAGAAAGAAGATCGCGCTGAAGCCGCCGAGGGCAAGCAAAATATACGTTACCATTTTTGTACCTCCGAAAAGGATTTGCTATATTATAGCACGCGAGCGCGAACCGAATCAATCAAATTCGCGCAAAGTCGGTTGCCTCTCTATTTCCCGCTCTCTTCGTTTTGCAAGGAAGCGGGGATAAATTTGTCGAAGAAATCGGCGATATCCGCCCGCGCTTGATCGGCGTTTTTTCCGTACACGACTTCGTGGCGAGAGCCTTCGTAAAAGCGGAGCTCGCTCGGAACGCCGTATGCCTTATACGTTTTGTCGAGTTTGATCGCGCCCCTCTTGCAAAGACCGATGATGTCCTGCGTTCCGCAGAAAAGCCCGATCGGCGTTTTAGGGTTCAGCTTCGCGAGGTTCTTTTTGCGATACAATTTGGTCGTT
Organism: Christensenella sp. UBA1252; assembly: GCA_002308575.1. Classification (GTDB taxonomy): domain Bacteria; phylum Bacillota; class Clostridia; order Christensenellales; family CAG-1252; genus CAG-1252. The sequence goes on along the minus strand of DBVY01000002.1, from coordinate 7,344 downwards.
TCGTTCATCATATGGAAATCGAACGCCAAACTCATATCCGTGTGCGTATAGGTGCCTTTCATAAACGCTTCGCGGAGCTCCGCGTTGTCGTTGATCCATTGCGCTTTCCCCTTGTCGCCCTTGAATTTGAAAAGGTTATCCGAAAGGAAGTTTACGAATTTCGGGCGCCAGTTCCTCGCAACGAGGAAGAGGGGAAAGGTCAAAACCTTGCCGATGTTGCAGAGCGTGCGCATATGTCCGGTGCCGTAGATCGCGATCGCGGGAACGTCCGTGCCCGCTTCGGCGAACGCTTGGCAGAGGAAACTGCCGTAGGAGTGCCCCGCGAGGAAGATCGGCAAGTCGTACTTTTGTTTGAGCCATTCGCGGAAGAAGAGCTCATCTTTCAAGGTATCGAGGAAAATGTTTCCCTTATGCCTGCCGCGTTCCTCGTCCGTTTCCGTCCTTCCGTGCGCGCGATGATCGTCCGCAAAGGCGATATAGCCGCGCGAATTCAGGTATCTTGCGAAGCCGTCGTAATGACCGCCGTATTCGCTCATACCGTGAAGCAGTTGCACGACGCCTTTCGGCGATTCGACGTCGTCCCAAAGGGTGCAATAGATCTCCGTGTCGTCAAAACTTTTGAGTTTGAATTCCTGCATATCGTTCTCCTAATGAAGTTTTATCCCTCTTGTTCTTCGTTTTTGATTTCTTTTTGTTCGTTCGGTTCGTCCGCTTTCGCCTCTTCGCCGCTTGAATCGGTCGTTTCGCTCTCGCCGATTGCTTGTTCGATTTCCTTCTTCTCGGGCTCGGGCGCCGCTGCCGTATCTCTGCTTTGTGCGTTTCGGGCGCGCTTCTTTTTGAGGATCAGGAAAACCGCCGTCGCGCCGCCGAGGAGCGCCGCGCCGGACAGGGAAAGGATCAAAGCGAACGCCCAAACGCGCATCGCCGTCGTGCCTTGATAGGGAACGAGCGCGATGAACTCCGCGCGGGGCAGGGGCGCATAGACGCCCGAAGGATCCGAGGCCTCCGCCGTCGCCACGAAACACGCCGACGCGAGATAGGCTTTTCCGTCTTTGAGGACGTAGCGGCTTTGGACGTTTTCCCCGACCGAATAGCCTTTCAAATAGCGCGTGGTTCCGTTTTCGTCCGTCGTGTAGAAGGAAACGACGCGCGCGTTCTTTAACTTGACGGAAGAAAAGTTTTCCACGACGAGGTCGTGTTCGAGTTTGAAAGAGAAAGAGGGTGCGGCGAGCGATTCGGGGGTTTGAACGATCGAAAGGCTGTCGATCAAAACGGCGGCTGCATCCTTGATCGCATAGGTTAGGATCGAAAGCTTTTCCGTGGTGATCTCCAAGGACGCGAAGGAGGGCGCGCCGACGAGTTCGAGGCGCATATCGTCCGTCAGGTATTCGCCGAGCGAGGAGAGTAGGTGTCCTTCGTTCGAGCGATCTTGCAGGAGAGGATTTTCGCCGTACGAATAGCGATAGAAAAGGTCGCCGAGCGAACCGAGGCTTAAATAAAGAACGCCGTTCGGGGCGACCGCATTGCCGATTTCGTCATAGGAAACCTTGGCGGCGCTTCCGTCCGCCGCGATGAATTCGCTGACCGAATAGGCGTGGTCGTGCCCCTCCAAAACGAGGGAAACGCCGTGCGAAGCGAAAAGCCCCGTCAGCGAAGCGCGCAAGGCGGAAACGTCGTCGTCCGAAGCGTGGATGCCCGCCGAATGGATGCCTTTATGCATAACGACGATCTTCCATTTGCCGTCCGCCGCGTCGAGATCGTTCGTCAGCCATTCGGTCTGCGCCGCCGAAAGTGTTCCGTTCGGAGCAAGGTCGTTTGTGTTCAAAATCACGAAATGGGCGTTTTCGAGATCGAAAGAGGCGTAATAACCGTTCTTCTCTTCGTTTTTATAGGTTGCGGTCGCGCCGCCGAGCGGAGCAAGGTAGTCGATGGCGCCGGAGGTTTCCGCTTCGCCCGCCGCCGTTACGGTGACGTAATGCGAAAAGAGAGCCGCGTTTCGGCGCATCAACCAAGACCATTGAGAAACGTTGTCGCCTTTTTGAACGTTGTCGCCCGCGCTGATAAAGAGGTCTGCGTTCGGCGTGACGGATAAAGCGATCGCCGCGCTGTCCGCGCAGCGTGCGTAATCCTCTTCGACCGATCCCTGTAAATCCGCCGCCGCAAGGACGGTCGTTTTCCCGTTCGCCGCCTTTTTCTTGAACGTGTAAACGTCACTCCAACCGGTTTCGTCGCTGCCGACGCGGAAAGAGATCGTTTCGCCGTCCGCGAAATCGCCGATATACAAAGACGCGGTGTGCATTTCGTATTCGACCTTCGTGCTCGTCAGATAGAAAAAGCCGAGATCGATCAAAGGAAGGGTCAGCGTAACTTTTTCGCCGCCGGCGAGGAAGAGGGCGCCCGGTTTGGTTTCGCCGTAATATTGCACGTAACTCTCCGACGCTTCGAATTGATCGATCGGGGTTTGTATGCGCGTAAACCATTTTACGTTGATCAGTCGATAGGGATCTTCGCCGTAAGAAAGGCTGATCATCTCGGGCAGTCTGCCGTCCTCTTGGGTCGGCGGATTGTCCTCGATCCCGAGTGCGCCTCGGAAAGAATAGGCGCCGCCGTACGCGACCGATCCGTTCGAAAGGCGTAGGGTCAAAAGGGAGTCGGTCGGATACGCGTAACGCAAAACGTCGCCGTCCTTTTCGATCGTCGTGCCGTCGGGCGAAGGATCGAGCGCGTAAGAAAGAGCGATCCGTTTCGCATAGGCGCCCAAGTCGCGATACAGAGAGGGCGTAACGTATTTCTCAACGAACTCTTGGTTCAAAAAGGTCGTGAGGTCGGTTTTCGGCGTGATCTTATTTACGTAGGATAAAACCTTCGTGACCGCGGAAGCGTCTATGCCGGAAAGGATCGCGCTTATAATCGCGTTTTGCGAGATCTTTTTCAGGGCGATCGCAAGCGTGCGGATCGAGGTCACGGAATTGTTTTTCAAAAGGTTGAAAGCCGCCTTTCCGATCTCCGTTCCCGAGGCGGCTTCGTAGCGCGCGGCATAGGAAGAGAGATCGAAGCCCTTCCCGCTTTCGAGCGGCGTGTCCAAAGAAATCGGAGCGTCGAACAGAACGCAAAGTTGGGGCATCAGAAAATCGTAAACGGTCGATAATAGTTTTTCGGTCAATTCGCCGCTGTCGAGCGCTTCGCAGACCGCGGTCAGCTCGGGGGTCAAAGAAGCGTATTCCGCGCCGACGAGATTGCGGCGATAGAGGTCTTTCGCGAGCGCGGAGAGGGTGTAGCCGCCGGGAACTTTTCCGAGCGAACAATCGAGGGAGAATAGGTAATCGACGAGATCCGCCGCAAGGTCGAGCGCGTGATAACCCGCCGTCGTTTCTTTCGGGAACGCGTACGTTCCGTTTTCGATCGTGGGCTTTACGAGGTCGAGGGTAAACGCGTCGTCGATCAGGTCTTTCAAAAGATCCACCGTGACTTGTCCGACCGTAAACGTGCCGGCGATCGTCTTACCGGAAAGGTCGTTCGCTTTGTTTTTCAGTTTAACGATCAAGTCTTCGTTCAGATAATAGTCGGGGATCAAGGAAAGGATCGAAGAGATCCTGCCGTTTAAATGGGCGATCAGATCCTCCGTGTCTTTTCCGTTCAGCGATTCGATCGCGTACAGATTGTCGAACGCTTTTTCCGCGCCGCTTTGCATAACGTCGAGGCGGACAACGCGGATCGCCGCGCCGTAGACCGCTGTCGAGGGAGTTTCGAGATCGTAAAGCACGTTCCCTTTTTGGGAAACGTACGTCGCGACGTCGTTCGCGTGAACGTGACCCGTAAAGACGTAGCGAACGCCGAGATCGGCGAGATAGTAGCATGCGGTTCTAAAATCGCTCGCCATAAAGCGCGTCGTGATTTCGTCTTCCATATCGGTATGCGGAACGACGGAGTGGTGCGACGCTCCGACGAGCGCGGTCGGCTTTTCGCTTTCGGTCAGTACGTTTTCGATCCAAAGCAGTTGTTCGTGGCTGATATCGCCCGCCGTTTGGCAGGTCCATCTGCCGAAACGATAGGCGTCGTCGCCGATCGGGGAATAGGTGAAAGGGGAGGTGTAAGAAAGGCGGTTGGAATCGATCGCCACGAGGGTAAAGCCGTCCGCCATTCTCGCGATATAGGAGAGCCCGCCGGCGCGCGTCGCTTTATCGAAAACGGTCGGGTCGCTCTTCTGCGATTCGATCTCGTCCGCGGTCGGATCGTTCGGCGCGAGCGCGCGGTTGTAATCCGCGTTACCGCATCCGTAGAAATAGGAGCTCTTGTAGAAATAGTCCAAGGTGCCCAACGTTTCTTCACCGTAACCGAGTCCGTGATAGATCTCGTAAAAGTCAACGAGGTTGACGGGGAGCGCCATGCGCGAACCGTACGAACGGATCAACGCCGTTTGCTCGTCTTCCGTCAGGTAGGCGAGCTCTTCGTCCGAAGGCAGATAGCATCGGGCGCCGCTGTTATAAAGGTCGTGATTGCCGGGGATCACGAAGATCTGAAAATGAGGGTTCGATTTGCGGATCTCGGTCTGCGCCGCGCGGAGCGCGTTCGCAACGAGTTCGTGGCTCGACCTNNACGCCGCCGTCCGCCGTTAAATCGCCGCTGACGATCAGATAATCGGGATTTTGCTCCTTGACTTTCGCGAGCGCGGCGAGAAAAGAGTCCTTTGAACGGGCGTAAAGAGATAAAGAGCTCTCCGCTTTTTTGTAAGATTCGGAATATTCGTTGATGTAAGAGGGATCGAAAACGTGGGGATCCGTGATATGCGCGATCAAAAAAGAATGCGCCACGACGTCTTCCGCGCGCGCCGTCGAAAGGGCGGTCGCCGTGAAGATCGCGAAAAAGAAGATCAGCATAAAAGCAAAAGGAAGAATTCCTTTCTTTTTCATAAAAACGCTCCGATCGAAAAAAACGTTAACCGAGTTTTACGGTGATCGCGGGGCGAACGCCGATGCAGGTCGCTTTCACGTTATAGGTGCCGACCGTTCCGAGCGCGGTCGTTACGGATGCGGAGTCTTCGAAATCCCCGGGCGTACGAAGCCACCAATGGCAGGGG
>DBVY01000002.1:0-2249 GCA_002308575.1 Christensenella sp. UBA1252 | reverse complement strand
TAAACGCCCATCGCTTTTGCGTAGTCCGTCGCTTTGCCGACCTTGCGAGAATCTTCGGTCTTCGTCCAATGATCCCAATGATACGCCTTATTTGCGAGGTCTTTATAGCTCAGAAGATACACTTTGTCGTCGCAGGGTTTTCCGTTTGCGAACGTGTCGAAGTGGGAAACGCTTTTTCCGATGTCAAGGAGTATCGACTGGATAAAGCGCGCTTCGCCTACCATAAACGCTTCTTCGTAAAAATCTTCGTTCAAGAACGTGCGGAGACTGCTGTATTGCCAGTTATTTGCGTAAACGGGTACGCCGGCATACGAACGAACTTGCAGGTTGGGTTGGAACGCCGCCGTCGTCAAAACGTCTTCCGACAGAAGGGTTACGACGGACGTCGGATCGGTCGGATCTCCTTTTAGGACCCGCCAACGAATGGGTTCGACGATAAAGAAGTATTCGTCACCCTTTTTGATCAGCGTATCGTCGCTGAAATAGGTGCCGCCTTGATAGGGCGATGCCGTCATCTTCGCGTACAGCGTGTTTTGATAGCTGTAAAGATGGGTTTCGGGATCTTCCGTCACCGTTCCGTTCTCGATCGCTTCGGTCAGATAGTGCAGGGTCGTTTTGTCTTCGAGAATGTGGTTCGGGTAGTGCCCGAGGTCAACGTACGTATAGTTGTTTTTCTCGTAGATCGTGTAATAGACGGGTTGGGAAAGATCCCATTGCGCGTGGAGTCGGATATCTCTTTTCCATGCCTTGTCGATCTCGGTCACGCGGTTATTTCCTTCGTCGTACCAGCCGAGGAATTTATAGGTGCCGCCCGTCGGCTTGCCTTGTTCGTTCAGCTCGTACCAAACCGGATTTTCGAGAACGACGGAGTTCAGTTCCGTGTAGGTGGAAGGATTGTCCGGATCGTTCGAAACGCGGATATCGATGTCGTAAGTGATCTTGTAAGAGGGCGCCCATTTCGCATAGAGCTTTACTTCTTCCGCCGTTCCTTTCGGAATGTAGTCGTATTTGTAAGGTTTTTTGAATTCCTCGTCCAAATACCAGCCGAGGAAGGTGTAGCCCGTGCGGGTCGGAACGTTTAAAAAGATGGTGTCGGATTCGACGGTAAAGGTTTCGGGATAGACGGTTTCGTTGTCCTCGCTGTTGAGTTCGAGTTCGAGCGACCAATCGATGAGCTTCCAATTCGCGTAAAGGGTAATGTTGGAAGCGGGAACCTGCATGCGATAGCTCGGTTCACGGCTCGCAACGGAACCGTCCTTGTTCGTCCATTCCGTAAAGACGTAGCCGTCGAACGCGACCGCACGCATCATTGCGCTGCTGCCGCTTGAAATCCGCCCGCCGCCGATGATACTGCCGGCTTTTTCGTTCGTGTTGATCAAGGTCACGGTGCTCGCGTCCATAATCACGGCAGCGGCAACCGTCAAGGCGATGACCGCCGCCGCGATCGCGATGCCGATCAAAGTCTTTCTCCGTTTTAAACTCAGCTTGAATTTTGCGGGGATTTTCATCCGTCGTCCTCCTGTTTGCGCGGCGAAAACGCGCGTCCGCGCCGCGTAAATATAAATATAGCATATTTTTCGTTGAAAAGTCAATACCCGCGCGCGTGACGTTATTATATAAAAGCCCGTCGTCGGTAAAGGAAGGGGGAAAAGAACCGTTTCGAGCCGTTCGGAGAGCGTCGAAGACCGAGAAACGGACAAAATATTTCCATTTTCCGTGAATTATTAAGAAAATTTAATATTTCTTTATTTGACAAGATGATAGGGGTTTTATATAATAAACAAGCATTGCCAAGTGACGCTCCGTTACGGATGATGCGCAAGGTTTCCCAATCCGGGGCTAATTTGCGCGGACCAGTTCGAGTCGATCGGGCGCTAACTCGTAAATAAATCGGCAGCCGAGGCTGCCTTAAATTTACAGGGAGCAAGAAACACACGGCAGCGCGGAATATCGAGTTAGAAATAACAGGAGGAAGTAACAATGGCAGGACAAACGATCAGAATCAAACTTAAAAGCTACGATCACGAACTTGTGGACGGCGTGGCGACCAAAATCGTCGACGCGATCACGAAATGCGGCGCGAAGATCTCGGGACCGATCCCCCTTCCAACCGAGCGTGAAGTCGTAACCATTCTTCGTGCGACGCATAAATATAAAGATTCGCGCGAGCAATTCGAGATGAGAACGCATAAGCGTCTTATCGATATTTACAATCCTTCGGCGAAAGTCGTTCAATGCTTGATGAACGT
>DBVY01000048.1:345-22281 GCA_002308575.1 Christensenella sp. UBA1252 | reverse complement strand
TGCGGCAAAAGTAACGTCGCGGACGCCGTTCGTTGGGTGCTCGGAGAAATGAGCGCCAAGGCTCTTCGCGGCTCCAAAATGCAGGACGTCATTTTCAACGGAACGGAAAAGCGCCCCTCGATGTCCTATTGCGAGGTTTCTCTCGTTTTCGATAATTCCAATCATATTTTCAAAACCGATCGCGAAGAAGTCGTCGTGACGCGTAAGCTCTATCGTTCGGGCACGAGCGAATATTATCTGAACCATAATATTTGCCGCTTGCGCGATATTTTGGATATTATGCGCGACACGGGCGCCGGTAAGGACGGCTATTCGATCATCGGGCAGGGCAAGGTCGCGGAGATCATGGAATCCAAACCGATCGATCGCCGTCAGATCTTCGAAGAAGCCGCGGGCATCGCGAAGACCAAAGCCGAAAAGGTGGAAACCGAGCGCAAACTCTCCCGCGCCGGCGAGGATATCACTCGTTTGCAGGACATCGTTTCCGAGCTCGAACGCCAAATGGTTCCGCTCGCCAAACAGCGCGACGCGGCGCAAAAGTTCTTCGAATACAAAGAGCAGATGCGCTATCAAGAGGTCAATTATTATCTCCATTCGCGCGAGGACAGCGTCCGCAAAAAGCAAAAGATCGCGGAGAACGTCAAAGCGTTTACCGAAGAGCTTTACGCGAAAGAGAGCGAATCGATCCGCCTGACGACCAAGTACAACAAGACGTTGGAAGATATCGACCAAAACGAAAAAACCGTTCGCGCCCTTCTCGAAGAGAGGGAAAAACTCAAAGTCAGCAGCGAAAAGAACAGCGGTTTGATGGCGGTTTATAAAAACAAACTCGCCCATTTGACCGAGGAAAAGGAGAGGATCGAAAAAGAACTTTCCGAAAAAGATTCCGAACGCGAAGTCCTTTCCGAAACTTTAAAAGAAGCGAACGCGATCTTGGATATTCGGCGTAAAGAGTCCTATATCGCGGGGCAACGTTTCGAGTCGCTTTCCGCAAAATTGCTCGCGCTTTCCGAAGAGATCGCGGGAAACGAAAGCTCGATCGAGAAATCGAACAGCGAAGTGTTCGACGTGTTCGGTCGTTTGTCCGACGTCCGCTCTTCGCTCGCGGGTTTCAACGCGGAAGCGGGCTCTTTGGAGCAGAGAAGATCTTCGCTCGAAATCAGCGTCCGCGCTTCGGCGGCGATCCTCGAACGCGAAGAAAACCAAAAACAAAAGTCGCTCGCGTTGATCGAAACGCTCGGCAAAAAGAAGCTTGCGCTTCGCGAGAAGAGGGCGCTTCGTTCGGGCGATTACAACGATCTTCGTCAAACGACCTATCAAATGAACGTCGCTTTGAACGAAAAGAACGCCGAGTACGCGAATAAAGAGGGCAGAGTCCGCGCGATGGCGGATATCGTCGGGCAACACGAAGGATACCAACAGCCCGTCAAGCTCCTTTTGAACGACGCGGAAACCGATCCCTCGCTCGCAAAGCATATCGAGGGCGTGGTCGGACAGCTGATCAAAGTTCCGCAGGAGTACGAAGTCGCGATCGAAGCGGCGCTCGGCGCATCCGTGCAACATATCGTAACGCCGACGGACGTGGACGCGGTCTTTATCGTCAACTATTTGAAATCGCACGAGTACGGCGTCGCGACGATGATCCCCGCGAACAAAGCCCGCCCGCAAGCGCTCGCCTACGAGTACAGAGGCGTTTTGAATATGCGCGGCGCGCTCGGCATTTGCTCCGAACTCATCAAATTCGATCCCCGTCATTCGGACGTGATCGAGCAACTGCTCGGCAGAACGGTCGTGGCGGAAGACCTCGAATGCGCGCGCGAAATGGCGGATCGCTATGATTACGGCGTTAAGATCGTAACGCTGGACGGCGATATCATCGACCCGAGAAGGACGATTACGGGTGGTAGCCGCCGTCAAAAGAACTTCAACCACCTTTCCCAAGAGCGCGAACTGAACGACGCCCGCGAAGCGTTGAAAGCGCTGTTTATCGAGAAAGAAAAACTCCGCGCCGAAGTGGAGAAAAAGAACGCGGAAGCGAAAAAGATAGAAGAAGAGATCTATGCGATGCGCGATGAGATCCAGAGCGTCGATCTTCAAATCGTGACCGAAAACGAAAGGATCGCGACCTCCGACAAGCTGATCCAAGAAACGAACGAGCGTATGACGCGCGAGCAGGAAGAGCTGAACGAAGTCGTGAGCCGCCTTGCCGCCGTGCAAAGCGAGATCAAGAGCGCGGAAGGCTTGAATCAAGAGATCGAAGTGGATCGCCGGAGCGTGCAAGGGCAGGCGAAAGCCTCCAAAGCAGACGCGGAAAATATGCGCAAAATGCGCGATTCTTTGGCGGCGGCGGTCACGAACGCGCAAGTCGAAAGTTCGTCCGTCCGCATCGAGCTCGGGCAGATCGAAACGGATATCAAACGCCTCGAAGAGGAAAAAGCGCAGGCGGACGGAGAATGGCAAACGAGGAAAACCGCTCTTGCCGCCGTCGAAGGCGAACTCGAAAACGTTAAAAACAGCGCGCCGACGCTCGAATTCTCGGGCGAAGAAAAAGCGCGCCTCGAACAGATCGAAAAAGAGATGCAACTCAAAGATATGGAGAAAGCTTCTCTTCGCGCTTCGCTCGCGCAAACGGACGAAGAGCGCGGCAAGGTAAACGACACGATCGCTTCCATTATGGATAAGCGCGCGCGTGAGGAAAGCAAAGTCGAAAAGATCGACGGCGACCTCGCGACCCTGCGCGACAGAGTCCTCGGGGAGTACGAGCTGACCGAAGAGGAGATGCTCGCGCTTCGCGACGAAGAGAATTTCAGCCCGACGGACGCGCCTTCCGCAATCGCGAGCTTAAAGGGAAAGATCGCCCAACTCGGTTCGATCAACTTCAACGCGTTCGAGGATTACGAAAACGTAAAGACCCGCCACGAGGAATTGTCCGCGCAACTCGAAGACCTCGTAAAGGCGAAAGAAGACCTCGAAAAATTGATCACGGCGATGAACGCGGATATGCTCGGCAAATTCAACGCCGCGTTCGAGCAGATCAATCAAAACTTCAAAAAGACGTTCGCCGATCTCTTCGGCGGCGGCAACGCCGACTTGATCCTTGTGGACGTCGATCCCGAGAAGACGGGCGAGCTCGAAAAGGGCGTCGACATCGTCGTCAAACTCCCCGGAAAGGCGCAGGCGAATCTGCATTCTCTTTCGGGCGGCGAGCAGGCTTTGACCTCGATCGCGATCCTGTTTGCGATCCTGCGTCTGCGCCCGATGCCGTTTGCGATCTTGGACGAGATCGAAGCGGCTTTGGACGAAAGCAACACGATCCTGCTCGCAAACTATCTCAAAAAATACAGCCGCGACACGCAATTCGTCGTCATTACCCACAAAAAACCCGTTATGGAGCTCGCGGACGAGCTCTTCGGCGTAACGATGGAAGAGCGGGGCGTGTCCAAGGTCATCGCGGTCAAGCTCAGCGAGATCGCGGCGAAAGCGGAGGCATAAAATGGGCTTTTTCAGCAAAATCGCAAACGGTTTGAAGCGCACGAAAGAAGCGTTTTCCAAAAAAATCTACGAACTTTTTAAGGGCAGGGCGCTCGACGACGATTTTTACGAGGAACTCGAAATGGCGTTGATCGGCGCGGATGTCGGCGTGGAAACCGCGTCGCAGGCGGTCGAAGAACTTAAAGAGCGTTGCTATCAAAAGAAGATATCCGCGCCCGAGGACGCAAAGGGCGTTTTCGCCGAGATCTTAAAAGAAATGATCGATTACGACGTTCCCGCTTACGAATATCCTCTCTGTATTCTCGTTGCGGGCGTAAACGGCGTCGGCAAAACGACGGCGATCGGCAAACTCGCGCACTATTTTACTTCGATGGGAAAGAGCGTGACCCTCGCGGCGGCGGATACCTTCCGCGCGGCGGCGGCGGAACAGCTCGGCGTTTGGGCGGATCGCAGTAAGGTCAAGATCATCAAGCACGAGGAAGGCGCGGATCCCGCGGCGGTCGTCTTCGACGCGATCGCTTCCTGCAAAGCGAAAAAGACGGACGTTCTTTTGATCGACACCGCCGGCAGATTGCATAACAAGAAGAACCTGATGGAAGAACTCAAAAAGATCAACCGCGTCGTTCTCCGCGACTATCCCGAAGCGGATTATCGCAGTTATATCGTTTTGGACGCAACGACGGGGCAAAACGCTCTGTCACAAGTCGAGATCTTTAAAGAGGCGATCGACGTGGACGGCATCATTTTGACCAAGCTGGACGGCACCGCGAAAGGCGGCGTCGTGATCGCGATCTGCAACGAAATGGAAGTTCCCGTGCTGTTTGTCGGCGTGGGCGAGGGGAAAGAGGATCTTTTGCCGTTTGATGCAGAGGATTTTATAGGGGCTATCGTCCCGTAACGAGCGCGTATAGCGGCGCAATTGCTTTGTTTCTGACTGCGGGGCGGCGAAATCACGTACAAGGAGTACGCTCAATCGCCGCCCCTTGTCGTGCCTCGCACTTGCTCCACTCTCCGCGCTCGTTTGATGAGGCGAAATGCTCGCGCTTGCACCACTCTCCGCGCGCTTCGCAAAGCGAAATTCGAGCGAAAGCGAGTTGTCATAGGAGCGAAGCTATTATTCGACCGCAGGAAGTTATCATATCGTATAGCGGGAACTTGGAATTTTTCTCGCCGCTATCAAGTAAAATTGCTTGACAGGTGTGGGATTCTTTTTTATACTATGTAAAGTAACAGAACTTTACAGGGGAAAGGTATGGACATTGAGGATCGCGTTCGTTTATCGGCGCTCTTGTCGGAGTACGGCGCGCTTTTAACGGAAAAGCAGAGAAAAATGCTTTCGGATTACGTGGAGCTGGATATGTCCCTTTTCGAGATCGCATCGGAGCGCGGCGTTACGCGTCAAGCGGTTTTGGACGCCGTTCGCCACGGGGCGGATTCCCTGCAAAAGTATGAGGACGCGGTCGGAAAGATCGCGCTCAAAGACCGTTTCGCGGAAGCTTTGAACGAAGCTGTCGCGGGCGACGAAGCACTTAAAGGCAAACTCAAAAAGGCGTTTGAAGTATTGGAGGGATAAATGGGAGCATTCGACGGACTCGGAACAAGGCTGAACCACATTTTCTCGAAGATGAAGAATAAGGGCGCGCTGACCGAGCTTGAAATCAAGCAGGCGATGCGCGAAGTCCGCATTGCGCTTCTCGAAGCGGACGTTAATTTTACCGTTGCCAAAAACTTTATCGCGGCGGTGACGGAGAAAGCGGTCGGCGAGGAGGTTTTGAAGAGCCTGACCCCGACGCAACAGGTCATTAAGATCGTAAACGACGAATTGGTCAAACTTCTCGGCGGCGAGCACACGAAGCTCGCGGTCGCGGATCGTCCTCCGACGATTATTTTGATGTGCGGCTTGCAGGGCAGCGGTAAGACGACGATGTGCGGCAAGCTCGGTATGATGCTGAAAAAGAGCGGCAAGAAACCGGCGCTCGTTGCGTGCGACGTGTATCGTCCCGCGGCAATCCTGCAACTTCAAAAAGTCGGCGAAAAGGCGGGCGTTCCCGTCATCGAAAAGGGGCAGATCGCGCCTCTCAAAATCGTAAAACACGCGTTGGAAGTCGCGGATAAATCGGGCTACGACACGCTGATCGTGGATACCGCCGGCAGGTTGCATATCGACGAAGCTTTGATGGGTGAGCTCGAAGAGCTCAAAGCCTTCTTAAAACCGCAGGAGATCCTTCTCGTCGTGGATTCCATGACGGGTCAGGATGCGGTCAACGTTGCGGAAAAGTTCAACGAGCTATTGGATATTACGGGCGTGATATTGACGAAGCTGGACGGCGACACCCGCNNCCCGCGGCGGCGCGGCGCTCTCGATCAAATCGGTGACCGGAAAGAGCGTTCGTTTCTGCGGAACGGGCGAAAAGATGGGCGATATCGAGCCTTTCCACCCCGAGCGTATGGCGTCCCGTATCCTCGGCATGGGCGACGTTTTGACGTTGATCGAAAAGGCGCAGGAGGCGTACACCGAAGAGGAAGCGCGCGCCCTCGAAAAGAAGATGCGCGAAGCGTCCTTTACGCTGACCGATTATCTCGATCAGCTCGACAAGATGAAGAAAATGGGCAATCTGACCCAAATGATCGGCATGATCCCCGGGCTTTCGCAAAAGCTGAACGGGCAGGACTTGCAGGTGGACGAGAAAAAGCTCGCGCGCACCAAGGCGATTATTCAATCGATGACCGAGAAAGAAAGAAACAATCCCGATCTCATCAAGGCGAGCCGCAAGAAGAGGATCGCGGCGGGCAGCGGAACCGAGCTTTCGGACGTGAACGCGCTTTTGAAGCAGTTTGAAGCGACGCGCGAGATGATGAAGCGAATGAAAAACGGAAGAAGAGGGGGATTCCCCTTTTAATAAAAGGTAATTCATACGGAGGTATAGAAAAATGGTTAAACTCAGACTTACAAGAATCGGCGCAAAGGGCAAGCCCTGCTATCGTATCGTTGCGGTTGACAGCAGAAAGGCGAGAGATGGCATGTACATCGAGCAGGTCGGTTATTTCGATCCGATGACCAATCCCGAAACGATCAAAGTGGACGCGGATCTCGCGAAGAAATGGATCGCGAACGGCGCGCAACCCACGGATACCGTGCGCGTTCTTTTGAAGAAAGCCGGCGTTTTCGAAGAGAAAGGTGAATAATCATGCAGGAACTTGTTTCTTACATCGTTGAATCCCTGACCGGGAATTCCGATTTCACCGTTTCGATCAGCGAAGAAGAGCGTTTGATCACGATCACGCTTTCTCCGGACGATATCGGTCGCGTGATCGGTCGCGGCGGCAAAACCGCGAAGGCGATCCGCTTGATCGTCAAAGCGGCGGCGGCGAAGCGCAACAAGCGTTACGACGTCGAGATCAGAGAGTTCAATGAGGCTGGCGATCGCGAAAATAACTAAACCGCACGGCGTAAAAGGCGAAGTTCGGGCGACGGTCCTTTTGGACGCACCCGAACTTTTTTGCCGTGTCAAAGAAGCCTATCTTTGCGACAGAAAGGTTAAGATCCGCGCTCGCAGAGCGGACGATCAGGCGATCGTTCAGATCGAAGGCGTGATGAACCGCGACGACGCGGAACTGCTTCGCGGCAAATTACTCGAAGTGGAGAGGGCGGACGCGGAAACCCTGAAAAAGGGAGAGTTTTTCATTAGCGACCTGATCGGGCTTCGCGTGTTCGTCGGCGGCAACCCTGTCGGCGAGATCGCGGACGTCTATCAAAACGCCCGTTCGGCGGACGTCCTTTTGATTCGCGGAGAAAAAGAGATCATGATCCCGTTTTTGAAGAAATTGAACGCCGTCGCCGATCTCGCGGCGAAGACGATCGCTTTTGACGAAACGGCGTTTTCGGAGGCGGCGGTCTATGAAGATTAAAGTTTTGACCCTGTTTCCCGAAGCGTACGGCGGACTGAAAGTCGGGATCCTCGAAAAGGCGATCCAATCCGGAAAATTCGATCTCGAAATCATCAACATTCGCGATTTTTCCGCCGATAAGCACAAAAAGACGGACGACTATCCGTTCGGCGGCGGCGCGGGTATGCTGATGACGCCGCAACCGATCTACGACGCGATCCGACACGCGGACCCCGATCATAAATGTCTGCGCATTTTCCTCTCGCCGAGAGGGCAAACGTTTTCTCAAAAGAAAGCGGTGGAGCTTTCCGAAAAGAGCGATCTTTTGTTCCTTTGCGGCAGTTACGAGGGCGTGGATCAACGCGTGATCGACCTTTGTATCGACGAAGAGATCTCGATCGGCGATTACGTCTTGACGAGCGGTGATCTGCCTTGTATGGTCGTAATCAACGCGCTTTCGCGTTACGTTTCCGGCGTCCTCGGCAGCGAGCAAAGCACCGAAGAAGAGAGCTTCTCGGGCGCGCTCCTCGAATATCCGCAATATACCCGTCCGCAGGAATTTATGGGGCTTAAAGTTCCGGACGTTCTTCTCTCGGGCGATCACGCGGAAGTCGCGAAGTGGAGAAGGGAAAAGAGCCTCGAACTCACGAAGGCGCTTCGCCCCGATCTTTTGGATAAAAAATGATGATTCAATGGTTCCCCGGACATATGGCGAAAGCAAAACGCCAAATGGAAGAAAGCCTGAAAAAGGTGGATAGTTTGGTGTACGTCTTGGACGCGCGCGCCCCTTTTTCCTGCGTGAACCCCGAGTTCGATAACCTTCTCGCAAACAAACCCGTTTTGTACGTGATCAACAAATGCGATATGGTCGAGCAGACGGACGCACGCGCGTGGGAACAATATTTTATAAAAAAAGGACAACGCGTGATCGCGACGTCGGGAACGACCTCGCGCGACGCCGCGAAGATCCTCTCTTTACTTGACGAGATCAACAAAGACAAGATCGAGCGCAACGCGAAAAAGGGCGTTCGTTACGCTGTCAAAGCGATGGTGATCGGAATGCCGAACACCGGAAAATCCACGATCATAAACGCGCTTTGCCGCGGCAAACGGACGGTCACGGGCGACAAACCGGGCGTCACGAAAGGGGAACAATGGGTACGCCTTTCTTCGGGCGTTTCCCTTCTCGACACGCCGGGCACGCTGTCGCACAGTATGAAGTCGGAAGAGGTCGGATTGCACCTCGCTTTTATCGGTTCGGTGCGTGACGCCGTCGTCGATACGACCGAGCTCTCGCTCGCGTTGATCGGCTTCTTTTGTCGGAATTATCCGAATAATTTGAAAAACAGATACGGCGTTGAAGCGGAGGGAACGGAGCTTTCGATCCTGTCCGAGATCGCGAAAAAACGCGGCTTCGTTATGAAGGGCGGCGAGCTCGATCTTGATAAAGCGGCGCTTGCCGTGATCGACGATTTCCGTAAGCTTCGCCTCGGCAAGATCGCATTGGAGAAACCCGATGAAATTTGAGCTGAAAGACAATTTGAATTTTGAACGCGAACTGACGGCGCAGGGCGTAACCTTGATCGCGGGCATGGACGAAGCGGGCAGAGGTCCCCTCGCGGGCCCCGTCGTTGCGGCGGCGGTCATCATGCCGCTCGACGAGATCATTCCCGGCGTTGACGACAGTAAAAAGGTTTCCGAAAAGAAGAGGGAGATCCTGTTCGACAAGATCAAAGAAAAGGCGATCGCTTATAAGATTGTTGCGATCGACGAAAAAACGATCGACGCGATCAACATTCTCGAAGCCACGAAAAAGGCGATGAAAGAATGCGTCGCGGGGCTCTCGGTCAAACCCGAGATCGTGCTCGTGGACGCCGTTAAACTCGACCTCGGCGTTCCGTCGAAAGCGATCATCAAAGGCGATGCGCTTTCTTACAGCATCGCAGCCGCTTCCATTCTCGCGAAGGTTTACAGGGATCGCTTGATGGCGGAGTACGACGAAACGTATCCGGTTTACGGCTTTTCAAAGCACAAGGGCTACGGCACGAAGGCGCATATCGACGCGATCAAAGAGCACGGACCTTGTCCGATCCATCGCCGCACGTTTATCAAAAACTTCGTAGAGATCGATGAATAGCAGGGAAACGTGGGTCAAAGGCGAGAAAGGCGCTCGGGATTTTCTCGAAAAGAAGGGGTATAAGATCCTCGAAACCAATTTCGCAACCAAGGTCGGCGAGATCGATATCATCGCGGCGGACGGCGACGTTCTGGTTTTCATCGAGGTCAAATCGAGGCGAAACACAGATTACGGCGAACCCATCGAAGCGGTCACGCCCCAAAAGGTCAAAAAGATCGTTCTCGTCGCCAAACAGTATCTCGTGATGAAAAGGAAACTCGGCGCGTCCGTTCGGTTCGACGTCGTGGAATGTATCGGCGGGGTATTCCGCCACACCGAAAACGCGTTCTCCTTAAACGACGCGGCTCGGTATTGAAATATTGAAAATATCGGAAATAATGCGGAAAAACGCTTGCTTTCGATAACGGTTTATGGTAGTATATCATAGACTTCGGGTGGTCCTCTGCACTATTTTCAGGCACGAACACTTAGTAAAATAGGAGGAAAAGTCAAAATGAGTAACGTAATCGAAACGATTGAAAAAGAAGCGATGAAAGCGGAAACTCCGTCTTTCAGCGTGGGTGATACGGTCAAAGTCCATATCAAATTCAAAGAGATCACCCGTGGCGGAACGGACGCGAACAAGTCCAAGAACGCAAGAACGGATAAGTCCGTTAAAGAAGAGATCAAGTCCCAGTCTTTCGAGGGTCTTGTGATCTCTCGTAAGAACGGCGGTCTTCGCGAAACCTTTACGGTCAGGAAAATTTCCTACGGCGTCGGCGTGGAAAAGACCTTTATGCTCCATTCTCCGCAGATCGAGAGCATCGAAGTTGTGCGCCGCGGTTCCGTCAGAAGGGCGAAGCTTTACTATATGAGAGGTCGCACCGGAAAAGCCGCGAAAGTCAAAGCCGCGAAATAATCCGAAATCAAAAGTGCCCGCGTTTCGAACGCGGGCTTTTTTTTCTCTCGCCGCGCTTACGAAACGGCGCAATATTATATATATTATAATATTAAATAATTTTATTTTTTTTATTTGTAAAATACTTGCTTAAAATACTTGCGCAACGGGCTTTAAAATATTTAGAATAGGATTGATTACGTGTGCGAGGTAAAGCCATGAAAAAGTTTTTATTGATCCTTTTGTCAGTAGCCTTGATGCTTGCCGTCTTTACGGCGTGCGGTTCGTTCTCCGTGGAAACGGGGAAGGAGCTCGTAAAGGGCGGTTCTTTCGAGAGCGCTTCGTTCGGCGGTTGGACGCTCAAAGCCTCTTCCGACGATTCGGCTCCCGAGATCGTGGATTGGAATACCGGTTCGGACGATTATAACGCGGCGGGCGCGCATAGCGTTAAGATCACCGCAAGCAAGTATTCGACCTATTATCAAAGGGTTAAAGTGGAAAAGAATTGCGTCTATTATCTTTCGGCGCTCGTTAAGATCACGAGCTCGATCTCGCCGACGGGCAGCGACATTCTCGCAGGCGCGTTCGTTGCGATCGACTCCGATTATTCGACCGCTTCCGAGATCACGACTTCTTCTTCGGGTTGGAAGAAGATCGGCGTCTATTTCAACAGCGCCGACCAATCCGCGGTGGACGTGCGTTTCGGCGTCGGTACCGCGGCGTATAACGCGAGCGGCACGGCGCTTTTCGATTCCGTTTCTCTCGTTAAAGTCGATCAAGCGCCCGCAGGCGTCCTCGTAACCAACCTTACGAAATCCGCGTCTTCCGAGTCCGTCAAATTCGACGTGAATTACAGGACGAACACGCCCGGCATTTTGTTTACGGCGCTGACCGCCGGCCTCGGCGCGATCCTGCTTTACGCGGCGTACGTTCTGCTCCGTTCGTTCATGTCCAAGAAGGACGCGTTCTTAACCGCGGATCTTGCGGAAAAGAAAGTGAATTTCTTTAAGAGCGCGGCGTTCTTCCTCGTTATTTGCGAGCTTCTCGGATTTGCCGTCCGTTTGGTCGTCGTGAACTTCGTGTACGGAGGCGCCGGTTTCGGCAGCTACGTAAACGAAGCGACCAAACTCGCCGACCTCGGCGCGAAGAGCTATTATTTCGGCAACACCGTAACGACGCCGATCGGTTCTTTGTACGTTTTGTGGGTGCTCGGTTTGTTGGCGGAACCCTTGAAACTCGTTTCGGGAACGATGGGCTTCTCGATCTTTATCAAGATCCCCGCGATCCTTGCCGACCTCGTCGCGATCTTTGTGATCTTTTACTTTGCGAATCGTAAATACAATCCGTTCATTTCCGCTGTCTTTGCGGGAACGTACGCGCTTCTTCCGATCTTCTTCGTCGCGTCGTCGGGGTGGGGCGTTTACGCGCCGATCGGAACCTTGTTCATTTTGCTTTCCTTGATCTCGATCTTGGATCGTAAGTACGTTTCCTGCGTCGTGTATTACAGCCTTTCGCTTTTATTCCTCGCGGAAGCGCTTTTGCTCGCGCCGATCCTTCTCGTCTATTTGTTTTACGTCTTCTTCCGTTCGGACGATTACAAAATGGGGATCTCGATCTCGATCACGTCTTGTGTGATCGGTCTGTATCTCCTGTCCTTGCCGTTTATTTTCTCGTATTTTGCGGCGGGTCGTCCGTTCGTCGTCGTTGCGAGATATTGCCAAGCGATGCTCGTTCATACCGGCTTCACCGAGAACGCCTTTACGGTTTACGGCCTCTTTGGGTTGGGTGCGAAGGCGGCGAACGTTGCTTCTTACGTCTTTAACGGCATCTTCGTCGGTTTGGGAATGCTGTACGCCTTGCTTCTCTTCTTTAAATCGAGAAGCCGTTTGGATCTGATCCTGTTGTCTGCGTTCGTGTTCGTCGTGACCTTCGTTTTGACGTCCGCGGTCGATGCGTTTATGATCTATCCCGCTTTGGTCCTGCTCCTTGTCTACGGCATTATGTCGGGCGATAGGCGCGTCTTGAAGCTCTTCGGAGGGTTCTCCGCGATCGCGATCGTGAACGCTTCTTACGCAATGATGATCGGCGGTTTCTTCGGCTCCGGCGCGAATTCCGCTTCGATCCTGATGTCGGCGAACGATCCCGTTTTGATCGTCTTCTCCGCGTTGAACCTCCTTTTGTTCCTGTACTTCGCTTACGTGACCTATTCGATCTGCGTCAAGGAGGACGTCAAGGGCATCGTGATCATCGAAGGAAACTATTTCAAATTCTTTGCCGCCCAATGCAAAGCGTGCGGGCAGAAGGTCGCGGGGATCTTTAAGAAATCCAAGACCGAGAAGGAGAATGCGGAAAATGTTGGCGAAAATAAATAGTTTTGCCCTAACGGGCATGGACGGCTATAAGGTCGACATCGAGATCGACATCAACGCCGGCTTGCCCAAAGTCGAGATCATCGGTCTTCCCGATGCGGCGATCAAAGAATCCGCGGAGAGGGTAACGTCTGCGATCAAAAACAGCGGTTACCATTTTCCGATCAAACGGGTCATCGTCAATCTCGCGCCCGCGGACACGAAAAAGGAAGGATCGCTGTTCGATCTTCCGATCTCGGTCGGCGTGCTCGTTGCGTCCGAGCAACTGTTTTCGAAAACGTATAAGGATTACGTGATCCTCGGAGAGCTCTCGCTGGACGGGAAGCTTCGCCCGATCAACGGGTTGATCGCGATCCTGATCTCCGGGATGCAACAGGGCTATAAGAAATTCATCATTCCCGCGGAAAACGCGGCGGAAGCGAGTTTTGTAAAGGGCATCGAATGCTATTGCGTCCGGACGCTGAAAGAGGCTTGCGAGCTTCTCGAAGGCGAGGGTGAATTCGCGCCCGTTCCGTATAACGAATTCAAATCGGACGACGAGGAAGATATGTTCGACGTCGATTTCAGCGAGGTCAAAGGGCAAGTCGCCGCCAAGCGCGCGCTCGAAGTCGCTGTCGCGGGCGGACATAATATTTTAATGATCGGGCCGCCGGGCGCCGGCAAGAGCATGGTCGCGAAATGCGTGGTCAGCATTATGCCGGACTTAACGTTCGAAGAAGCGATCGAGGTTACGAAGGTGCATAGCATTGCGGGGATCTTGGACGAGAAAAAGGGTATCGTAACCCGTCGTCCGTTCCGTACGCCGCACCACACGACGACCGTTCCCGCTTTGATCGGCGGCGGTCACAAGGCGAAACCGGGCGAAGTTTCGCTCGCCAATCACGGCGTTTTGTTCTTGGACGAAGTACCCGAGTACACCCGTCACGCCCTCGAAACGTTGCGTCAGCCTCTCGAAGACGGCGTCGTAACCGTGTCGCGCGTGCAACAGACCGTTCGCTATCCCGCAAACTTTATGCTGATCGGCAGTATGAACCCTTGTCCCTGCGGAAATTACGGCTCGAAGAAGCACGTTTGCACCTGTACGCCGCAGGCAATAAGAAGATATATAAACAAATTGTCCGGTCCGCTCCTCGACAGGATCGACATTCAGATCGAAATGGACGCGATCGAATTCGGAGAGATGCGAAGCAAGAAAGAAGAGGAGAAGAGCGCGGTCGTCAAAGAGCGCGTGATGAAAGCGCGCGCGATCCAATCGAAGCGCTTCGAAAAGATGCCGATCTACACGAATTCGGATATGAACAATCGTTTGATCCGCGAATTCTGTCAGATCCCGCCCGAAGCGGAAACGTTGATGGAAACGGCGTTCAAGAAGCTGTCTTTGAGCGCGAGGGCGAGTTTCAGGATCCTGCGCGTCGCGAGGACGATCGCGGATCTCGAAGGGAAAGATCAAATCGAAACTGCTCACGTGGCGGAAGCGATCCAGTATCGTTCGCTGGATAGGAAGTATTGGAACTGATGACGAGAGAGTATTCGGAGGATCAAATCGCGAAGATCGAGCTTGCCGCTGTGCAAGGGTTGACGTTTCGCCAAAAACAGGCGCTTCTTTCCCTGACCGATTCCCCGAAGGAACTCTTTCCTTCTTTGGAGAGTTTGTCCTCCGAGATCGCAAAGATCGGGGAAGGACTCATCGATCGCCTTGCGGAAGTCAAGCGCGGCTTTCGAGCGGATCACGTTCTCGATTATATGGAAAAGACGGATTCATTCGCTCTTTTCGAAGAAGACGACGCATATCCGAAAAAGCTGTCTTCAATCGACGAACCGCCTCTCGCTTTGTTTTGCAAAGGGGATGAACGGCTTTTGTCCGAAGAGGGTATCGCCGTCATCGGAACGCGGGCGCCCACCCGTTACGGACGCGACGCGGCGGAATATTTCGCCAAAGATCTGGCGGCGGCAGGCTTCGTGATCGTAAGCGGGCTTGCGCGCGGTATCGATTCGATCGCGCATCGAGCGGCGATAGAAATAAGCGGAAAAACGATCGGCGTGATCGGGTGCGGGTTGGATCGCGTGTATCCCGCGGAGAATAAGGAACTCTATAAATCGGTCGCGGAAAAAGGGCTTTTGCTCTCGGAGTATTTCTTCGGCGTGGGGCCCGTTTCCTTCCATTTCCCCGAAAGGAACCGCTTGATCAGCGCGCTTTCCGAAGGCGTCCTCGTCGTCGAAGCGGGGATAAAAAGCGGAACGCTTTTGACCGTCGAACATGCGTTCGATCAGGGAAAGGACGTGTTCGCCGTGCCCGGAAACATTTTCAGCGAAAAGAGCAAGGGCTCGAACGAACTCTTGCATAATCCGTTGGTCTTGCCGGCTTGCTCGCCGACGGACATATTGGATTTTTATAAAAAAGAGGCGCCTCAAAAGGAAGAGGAAGCGGTGCAGCTCTCAACGAGCGAGATCATCGTGTACGACCTTTTGAAGGAAGACGATAAGCACTTCGAAGAATTGATCGCGGAAACCGGTCTTGCCATGGGTGAATTGATGGCGACCCTGACCAAGCTCGAAGTGTTGGGCGTTATTAAAAAACTGCCCGGAAATTATTACGGAATTTGATCGCGTAAAACGCGGAACGGAGAGATATGAAGTTAGTAATCGTAGAATCACCACATAAAGCAAAGACCATCGGAAAGTATCTCGGACAAGGATATAAAGTCCTTGCGTCCGGCGGACATATCAGCGACCTTCCCGAAAAACGGCTCGGCGTCGACGTCGAGCATTCCTTTGAACCGGAGTACGTCATTTCGCCCGACAAAGAGCGTACGATCGCCTCGTTGAAAGCGGCGGTCAAGCAGAGCGACCAAGTCTATCTCGCAACCGACCCGGACCGCGAGGGAGAAGCGATCAGTTGGCACCTGCAAACCGTTTTGGGGCTTCCGGACGACGATATCCGCATCGAGTTCAACGAGATCTCGAAGAAAGCGGTTTTAAAAGCCTTGGACTCGCCGAGAAAGATCAATAAAAGCCTCGTGGACGCCCAACAGGCGCGCCGCGTGCTCGACCGTATCGTCGGTTACAAGATTTCGCCCGTTTTGTCGAGAAAGATCAAGAACGGTCTTTCCGCGGGCAGGGTGCAGTCCGCCGCGCTTCGCATGGTCGTTGATCGTGAGCGCGAGATCCGTGACTTCAAGCCCGAAGAGTATTGGACATTACACGCATTTTTCAAGGCGAAAAAGCCGTTCAAGGCGATCTTTTTCGACGTGGACGGAAAGAAGTTCAAGATCCCGAACAAAGAGGTTTTGGACAAATTGCTTTCCAAGATCGAAGGAAAGCCCTATATCGTGGACGAAGTCAAAAAGAGTGTGCAAAAAGTTTCGCCGATGCCGCCGTTTACGACCTCGACGTTGCAACAGGACGCAACGACGAAGTTCTCGATGAGCGCCCCGCAAGTCATGCAAATCGCGCAACAGCTTTACGAGGGATGCGAGATCGAAGGCGAGGGGCACGTTGCGCTCGTAACCTATATCCGTACCGACTCGGTACGCGTTGCGGACGACGCGGTCTTTGCGGCGAAAAAGCATATCATTGACACGTACGGCGCGGAGTTTTATCCAAAATTTCCGAATAAATTCGCGGTCAAACAGCAAGCGCAGGACGCGCACGAAGCGATTCGCCCGATCTCGCTCGATCGCACGCCGGAGTCTTTGAAAACCAAATTGCAACGCAATCAGTACAACGTGTATAAGTTGATCTATGATCGTTTCGTTGCCAGCCAAATGGCGGCGGCGCAGTACGACACGTTGAAAGTGCATATCAACGCCGAGGGCGACGAACACAAGTTCGGGTTCAAAGTGCAAGGTCGCACGATGAAATTCCCCGGCTTTACCGCCGCGTATGCGGATTTCCGTTCGCACGTAAACGAAGAGGAGGGTGAAGAAAACGCGCTTCTTCCCGCGATCGAAGAAGGGGATACGCTCGATCTTTCGGAATTAAAGTACGAGCAAAAGTTTACGAAACCTCCGCAGCGTTACACCGAAAGCTCCTTGATCAAAGCGATGGAAGAAAACGGGATCGGAAGACCGAGTACCTATGCTTCGATCCTTTCCGTGCTCGCGAAACGTACTTATACCGAAAAAGAAGGAAAGAGCTTGAAATCGACCGCGCTCGGCGAAACCGTTTGCGATTCGATCGTCAAATTCTTCCCCGATATTATGGATTTAAAGTTTACCGCCAAAATGGAAAAGGAACTTGACGAAGTTGAGGAAGGGCGCAAGTGGCAGGACCTGATCGGCGCGTTTTATCCCGGGTTTATCCTTGAAGTCAAAAAGGCGTTCAAGGACGGTTCGGCGGTCAAAAAGGAGTACGAAGTTTCGGACGTAAAGTGCGATAAATGCGGCGCGATGATGGTCATTAAAGACGGAAAATTCGGAAAATTCCTCGCGTGTCCGAATTTCCCGAACTGCCGCAATATTCTTTCGATGGAGTCGGAAAAGGTCGCAACTTGCCCGCTCTGCGGAAAGGACGTTTTGAAAAAGCGCAGCAAGGCGGGGAAAACCTTTTACGGGTGCAGCGATTATCCGACCTGTAAATTCGCAAGTTGGGATATCCCCGCGCCGTATCTTTGCCCCGAGTGTAAGTCCACGATGATCGTGAAGCGCTCGAAGGGCGTAACGAAGTACGTTTGCACGAACTGCAAACATACCGAGGAAAAATGAAAGTAAGGATCGTCGGCGGAGGTCTTGCGGGCGCGGAAGCGGCGTATCGCCTTTTGGAAGAAGGGATCGACGTCGAGCTTTACGAAATGCGTCCCGTCGTGCAAACGCCGGCGCATAAGACGGATCGCCTTGCCGAGCTCGTTTGTTCCAACAGTTTGAAGAGCGACCTGCCCGATACCGCGAGCGGCGCTTTGAAGACGGAAATGCGCGCCTTCGGAAGCATTGTGCTTCGCGCGGCGGAGAAAGCCAAGGTGCCCTGCGGCGGCGCCCTCGGCGTGGATCGAGAGATCTTTTCGCAAGAAATAGAAGCGATCTTGTCCGCGTATCGAGGCTTTCGGTTGATTCGAGAGGAAGTAACTTCGCTCGATCTATCCGTTCCCACGATCGTTGCGACCGGCCCCCTAACGAGCCCCGCGATGTCCGAGGCGCTGATCGAACTTACGGGTGAAAAAGGTCTTTCCTTCTTCGATGCAGCCGCGCCGATCGTAACGGCGGAAAGCGTCGATCTTTCCCATGCGTTCTTCGCTTCGCGTTACGGGAAAGGGGAGAAAGATTATCTGAACGCCCCGATGAACAAGGAGGAATACCAAGCGTTTTACGCCGCGTTGATCTCCGCTGATCGAGCGAAACAGGAAGTGGAAGGCGCCTATTTCGACGGTTGCATGCCGATCGAAGTTATGGCGAAAGGCGGAGTGGATTGCATTCGGTTCGGGCCGTTGCGTCCGGTCGGGCTTCGTCACCCGGAAACGGGAGAGAAGTATTACGCGGTCTTGCAACTCCGTAAGGAGAACGCCGCGGGCGACCTTTATAACCTCGTCGGTTTCCAAACCAGCCTGACGTTTCCCGAGCAAAAGCGCGTCTTCGGGCTGATCCCCGCCCTGAAAAACGCGGAGTACGTCCGCTACGGCGTGATGCATCGAAACACGTTTATCAATGCGCCTAAGGTCATAGACGGCTTTTTCAAAGTAAAAAAGGCGGAAAACCTTTGGATCGCAGGGCAGCTTTCGGGCGTCGAAGGGTATATGGAGAGCGCGATGAGCGGAATGATCGCGGGCATGAACGCGGCGGCTGTCCTAAAAGGGAAAAAGATGGAGCCCCTTCCCGAAACCACGATCATGGGGGCTTTAACCAAGTACGTTTCGACGGAAAACAAGGATTTTCAGCCGATGAACGCAAACTTCGGGATCCTGCCTCCGCCCGAGAAGAGGATCCGTGACAAAGCCTTGCGCAAAGCGTTTTACGCCGAGCGGTCGGCAAACGATATAAAAGCATACGCGCAGTCGTTCGAACGCGCGTTAAAGGAGTAAATTATGGAATTTAAAGGAACGACGATATGCGCCGTCAAAAAGGACGGCGTCACGGTGATCGCCGGCGACGGTCAGGTCACGATGGGCGAAAGCGTCGTCTTTAAGGCGAACGCGGTCAAAGTTAAAAGGATCTACGGCGGTAAGGTTGTCGTCGGGTTCGCGGGTAGCGTTTCGGACGCCTTTTCGCTGAGTGAAAAATTCGAAAAAATGCTTCAAAAATTCAGCGGCAACTTAATGCGCAGCGCGGTTGAACTCGCGGAGCTTTGGAGAAACGATAAAATGCCCCGCCAACTGCAAGCGATGTTGATCGCGGCGGATAAGGACAATCTCTTGGTTCTCTCGGGAACGGGCGAAGTCATCGAACCCGATTCGGGCGTTTGCGCGATCGGTAGCGGCGGCAATTACGCGCTGGCGGCGGCTCGCGCGCTGTACGACATCGAAGGAATGGGCGCGGAAGAGATCGCGCGGAAGGCGATGAAGATCGCTTCCGATCTCTGCGTGTTTACGAATTCGAATTTGACGGTGGAGGTTTTATAATGGAATTGTATACCCCGAAAGAGATCGTTGCGGAACTCGATAAATACATCATCGGGCAGGACGAAGCGAAAAGAAGCGTCGCGGTCGCTCTGCGCAATCGTTACAGACGCAGTCGTTTGGACGACGCGATCCGCGAAGAGATCACCCCGAAAAATATCATTATGAAAGGACCGACGGGCGTCGGTAAAACGGAAATCGCCCGTCGTTTGGCAAAGCTCGTCAAAGCGCCGCTCGTCAAGGTAGAAGCTACGAAATTTACCGAAGTCGGCTACGTCGGGCGCGACGTCGAATCCATGGTGCGCGACCTCGTGGAAGCCGCGATCCGTTTGGTCAAAGAAGAGCGCTACGAGGAATTGAAGCCCCGCGCCACGCAAGCGGCGGTGCAAAAACTTGTCAAAGTGATCCTGCCGATCCGTAAGGAGCTTTCTCCGGACGTGCCCGAGGCGCAACTCGCCGAGGCGATCTCCGAAGAACTCTTGGACGGAAAGCTGGATGAAATGCAGATCGAGATTGAAGTTTCCGAACCGCAAAAACCCGTGCAGATGATGCAAACGGGGCAAGGCGCGGAGATCAATCTCGGCGACATTTTTAAGCAGTTCGGCGGCGGTAAGCCCAAAAAGAAACGCAAGTTGTACGTTAAGGACGCGATGCGTATGCTGATCCTCGAAGAGTCGGACAAGTTGATCGACACGGACAGCGTCGCCGCGGAAGCGCTTCGTCGCGCCGAGCAAGAGGGCATCATCTTTATCGATGAAATCGATAAGATCGCGGGTTCGAGTATGGGATCTTCGAGAGGCGGTCCGGACGTTTCGCGCGAAGGCGTGCAAAGGGATATCCTTCCGATCGTCGAAGGATCTACGGTTACGACGAAGTACGGAAGCATTCGCACCGATTTCATTCTGTTTATCGCGGCCGGCGCTTTCCACATCTCCGAAGTCAAAGACCTGATCCCCGAATTACAGGGCAGGTTCCCGGTCGTCGTTACGCTGAACAGCTTGACGAAGGAGGATTTCGTGCGCATTCTGACCGAGCCTTCGAACGCGCTTTTGAAGATGTACTCGGCGCTGTTGAAAGTGGACGGTATCGATTTGAAATTTACGAAGGAAGCGATCGAAAAGATCGCGGAGCTCGCCTCGCTCGAAAACACGAACAGCGAAAATATCGGCGCGCGTCGTTTGCATTCGTTGATCGAAGCGCTTTTGTCGGACGTTTCTTACGAAGCGAACGGGGAAGCGCGTGAAGTCGTCGTCGATCTCCCGTACGTCGAGGCGCATCTCTGCAAAGAGTTCGTCGATCTCGATCTCAAACGCTATATCATTTAAGGAGCGAAAAAATGATCAACATCATGAAAGGTACGAAAGACCTTTTGCCGCAGGAAAGTTACAAGTGGGCGAAGATCGAAGAGGAGATCCGCGCCGTTACGCGTCTTTTCAATATTCGCAAGATCGCGACTCCGACCTTTGAGCATACCGAACTTTTTCTCCGCGGCGTCGGCGACACGACGGATATCGTGAATAAGGAAATGTACACCTTTGAGGATAAAGGCGGAAGAAGCGTGACCTTGAAACCCGAGGGAACGGCGGGCGTTGCGAGAAGCTATATCGAGAATTCGCTGTCCGCTTTGCCGCAACCTTTGAAAATGTACTATGAAACCCCCGTTTTCCGTTATGAAAGACCGCAAGCGGGCAGGTTGCGCGAACACCATCAATTCGGCGTCGAGATCTACGGCGCTGACACCCCCGAGCAGGACGTCGAGGTCATGCTGATCGCCAAAACGCTGTTCGATCGCTTGGGAATCACGGGTTTGGAGCTTCGGATCAACAGCATCGGTTGCCCCGAATGCCGCAAGGAATATAACCGCGCGCTGAAAGAGTATTTCGCATCGCGGGAGGAAGAGCTTTGCCCGACTTGCCGCGAAAGGCTGGATAAAAACCCTTTACGCATTTTGGATTGCAAGGAAGAAAAATGCGCCGCGATCGCTGAGGGCGCGCCTTCCGTGCTTTCTTACCTCTGCGATGGTTGTCGTAAGCACCACGAGCGCGTGAAGGATCTTTTGATAATGTCGGAGATTCCTTTTGAAGAAGACGATAAGATCGTCAGAGGGTTGGATTATTACACGAAGACGGTCTTTGAGTTCGTTGCGGGAAACATCGGCGCGAAAGCAACGGTTTGCGGCGGCGGCAGATATAATAACCTGATCGAACAGATCGGCGGGAAACCCTGTCCCGCGGTCGGCTTCGGCATGGGGATCGAAAGGCTGGTCTTGACGATGACCGCGGTCGGCGCCTCGTTCGGCGAAGAACCGTCACCCGACGTCTTTATCGCGAATATCGGCGCTTCGGACGATGCTTTCAAATTGACCGCGCAACTTCGAAACGCGGGCATCGCCGCCGAATGCGACGTCATGGGCAGGAGCTTGAAATCACAAATGAAGCTTTCGGACAAACTCGGATCGAAATTTACCGTCGTGATCGGCGAAGAAGAGATCGAAAAGGGCGTCGTGAAAGTTAAAAATATGAAGACGGGAGAAGAAAACGAAACCGCGATCGAAAGCCTCGCGGACTATCTCTCTCAAAAGAAGGCGTAATATGGATTATTTGAGCAAAAGAAGCAAAATGTGCGCGGA
>DBVY01000048.1:0-281 GCA_002308575.1 Christensenella sp. UBA1252 | reverse complement strand
TGCGCGACCGCACGGGCATCGTGCAGGTGTCGTTTGAAGAAACCGCTTGCGGAAACGAAGTCTTCGCGCTCGCCGAAAAACTCAGGAACGAGTTCGTCGTCGCCGTAACGGGCGTCGTTCGAAGCCGCGGCGAGAAGAATATCAATAAGGCGTTGCCGTCGGGCGAAGTGGAAATCTCCGCTCAAAAGCTCGATATCCTTTCCGAAGCGGACGTTCCGCCGTTCGTGGTTTCCGAGATTGCGGCGGTCGGCGAAGTGACCCGCCTGAAATATCGCTATTTG